>JBDTWG010000135.1:0-8884 GCA_040006855.1 Nitrospira sp. | reverse complement strand
GAATGCCGGTGATCTTCAACAATGCCACTCCCATCACCATCGGGCCGATCAGCGTCAGGCCCCAATTTCCCATCGGAATCGCCCATGCCATCACCACATAACTCCACCAGTGCAGCCATTCGAAGAAGTAGTTGGGGTGCCGCGAGTAGCGCCAGAGGCCGTTCCGGCACACACGGTCCTTGTTCCACGCCTTGCTGCGGAAGGCGGCGAGTTGCCGGTCCGCGATGGCCTCTCCTGTGACGGCCACGCTCCAGAGGAGAAACCCGGCCAAGTCCCAGAAATGAAATGGAGGATGCGGGTTCTGCATGACCACGAGCGGAGGGAGGGAGAACAATGCGATGGCGGCGGCCTGCAGCTGGAAGAACCCAAACATGCGCAGGGATTCCTGCGCGCCCCATCGGAGACGCAGGGCGCGATACCGGCCGTCTTCTGTCTTATTCCAGATGCGATCGATGAGCACATGCGTGCCGAGACGGACGGCATAGCACACGACCATCACGGCCACCAGCCACCTTCTGGCCGGTTCACCTGAAACGGAACTCGCATACCACAGCACGACTAACGCTAAGCCGTAACACCATCCTACGTCGGCAAGAGAAGCATTGCGCAATCGGCGATCAATGATCCAGAGCACCACCATCACAATCGCCGAAGCAACCCAGCCGGTTATGAGAAGTGAAAGAGGGTCCTTCGTCATGCGCTCAATCATCCAGAAAAGAAATCGTGCAACCGAGATTCAACGCTCTCGCGTGTGATTGTACTATGACCATGTATGCCGACGAACCCTGCCTGTTGTCGATCTGGATGGAATGCCAGTCCGCCGGAGGTTATGATTTAAGCGTCGCGTTGTGGTCAACAGCAGCAGGCCGAACTGGAGGTGCCATCATGAACATGGGTTTTCCGAGAGTGCTCATCGCCCTTATGGTTGTGGCTTGTGGCGCGCCGATTCAGGCCGATGCCACAGGAACCAATGATCCCAAGGCCCACCCCTTCACAAAAGGGAAAGCTCTTTACACGAAACATTGCGCGGGCTGTCATGGACCTCAAGGCAAAGGGGACGGGTACAAGCTGCTTGGCCCTGACCCGGCCAATCTCACAGCACCCTCGACCAAGAAGAAATCTCATGCCGATCTGCTCGCAACGATTCACGAGGGCAAACCGAACATGCCGTCCTGGAAAGGTCTGCTGTCAGAGCGCGACCTTCGCCAGGTGCTGGCCTATGTCCGGACCTTGCCCAAGTAACTGACGGTCGTTCGAGAGCGGGATCATTCCCAAGGATCGTTGCCAGATAGTGAACCTGTGGTTACCCACTGCCGGAAACCCGGCAGGCGGAAGGAGAGGAGTCCTTGAATCTTGTCGCTGCACATCGAGAGGTCAGGTGGACGCCGCGGACCGTGATAGTCGGCCACCGAGCCAGGCTGAATAGCAGGCGCGAGTTCCGGATACCAGCGCGCCAGCAGCGCGCCGATCTCCCATCGAGACAATCGATCACAGCCCCCCAGATGGTACAGACCCGGTCGTTGCTGCGCGGCTGATTCCCAGAGCGCGCGTGCGAGCGCGCCGGCCGCAATCGGGCAACGAAATTCGTCCGTGAAGAGGGTCAGCGTTGACCCCTTCAAAGCAACCCGCACCATATCTTCAACGAAACTTCTGTCGCGGGTCGGCGATGTGCCGGCCGTCAAGGCAATGCGAATCACCGTGTGGGACGGATTCTGCAGTACGATCCGCTCCGCTTCCGCTTTGGTCTGCCCATACACATTGAGCGGATTCACTTCGTCCGGTTCCACATAGTTCCCCTTTGATCCATCGAAGACCTGATCGCTGGAGAGGAAGACGAACGGAATGTCACGGGCCAAGTCAGCCAGCTGCGTAGTCGCATCGACGTTGATCAGCCTGGCTCGCGCCGGATCTTGTTCACAGGCGCCGGTTCGACTGAGCGCCGCGCAGTGAATGACGAGGTTGGGACGGTGCCGCTGCCAGAGCGCCCTCACCTGGGTTGAATCAGTCAGATCCGCCTCAGACCTGGTCAGGCCTCGCACATCCCAGTGGGGCATCCAGCGCGGGGCGGAGCGGACGAGATAGCCGCCGATGAGACCGGCGGCTCCGGTGATCAATGCGATTGGTTTCATCTGTTCCCGCACCCGAGCCGCCTGAACTCCGGCACTTCAATCACGCGCGTCCGCTCCGGTAGATGTTCAATGGACCAGACCAGGGCGGCGAGCATCTCCTGAATCGTCACCAGGCCCAATCGGGTCGCGGCCTCACGCGTGGCGGGGAGACGTTCCAGCAAGCAGTACGTCGGCACTAAAGCTAACGGCACCAATGTCCGGGGCCGAGAATATACCAAGGCCGGAGGATGGTGGCGATCAACCTGGCTTTCCCGATGGCGGCTTCGCATTCCGTTCGAACCGCAATATAGTCCTTCATCATGGGGGCGGGATGTGCGACGCTGACATACACAAAATGCTGCACGTCTGCCGCGCGGGCGGCACGAATCGCTGCCATCGCGGAGGGCCCGTCAATTGCGCGGAATTGCGGTCCTTTCCAGGGCGAAGGTTTCGGAACTCCCACCAACTGAACGAAAGTGTCGGCACCTCGAACCTGCTCGACAAACGTCGGGCTCTCCAGCGGCCTGCCGACAACGACCAGGCAGCCAGATGGGACGTTCCTGAAGGATCCTTGCCGAGCGAGGGCGGTCACGTGATGTCCACGTTCGAGTAACCGAGGAATGAGCCTGGATCCCAGATAACCGGTCGCGCCGGTGATGAAGAGGCGGCGGGGGGTGGTTGGTCTCATGGATGTGAGAAGAGGGCGGGCGGACCCGCCATGAAGCCGGCCCAGGCTGCTCTGCCCGTCATAGCTTCGCGGCCTTGTGCCACCAAACGCGCCGCTGCCTCGACCAAGGAGGCCTGATCCTCGGCCGACAACCCCAAGTTCGTTTTGATACCCGTCACGCGCGCGCCCAGGGGATCACTGTCCGGCAACTGGCGCAGCGCAATGTGCCAAAAGTGGCAGGTCCCGCTGACTCCGTTCAACCCCACCTGAAAAGTGCCGAACATGGCCACGTCCTGTTGCGCGGCGGGAATTCCGACCAGCTCCAGCACGTTCCGTCGATGGCCTCTGAGGAGGGCGGCGGCAGCGGAGAGCGGCTTGCGCGCCTCATTCATCTGACGGCCCGTGGCATCGATAGAAATAACCAGACAGCCTCGGGGTAATAACTCAGACATTGGGTGCGCCGACAGCGCGTCGTTCACAACCCGCATCAGGGTCCGGATACCGAGATTGTCTGCGGCTCCTCCGTCATACGCCAACAACGGGGGCTGCTCGGACGGATTATTCTCTGTCCTCCCATAAGGAATGGCCAGCGGCTCTAAGACACCGGGATAGGCTGCGGACATGTAGACCGCTCGGGCAATACTGAACGGCGCCAGCAGCCGATGCAGGGCCTTGAACGTCTCATCGGAGATAATGAGCGGCTCGCCGGTGAGTGCATCCGTCGCATTCATCAGGAGGATCGGTTTGGACGGGTTGAGATCGGCAAAGGTGGCGCCGCGAAACAAGCGGTCGTCCAATACCTGAATGACTTGTTCGGCAGGAATCGTGTCGGTCAGTGCATATCGAATCGCATTCTGCGGAACGGTATACCAAGGCCCCAGCATGGCCCGTTGAAAATCGCGGCCGATCTGCTCCACGAATCCATTCTGAAAACTGAAATCACGGTAGCCCTCAAGCGCGTAGGAGGCAGCAGGAAGGGCGCCTCCCGACACCGCCGAGAGGACATCGACCTGTGGCAACAGACCCACCCGGTCGAGCTCCTTCATCACCGCGGCGCCGAATACGGCCGCGCGGCTGCCTCCGCCCGAGAACGCCAGCCCGATGAAGCGACCATCGGCCAATTCCTGGGCTCCCAGCCGAGTGGTGGCTCTGGTCGTCTGAACATGAGGAACTGTTGAGGGGAGAATCGGCGATTCAAGCCCGGTACAAGAGGAAGTGGTCAACGCGAGAACGACGATCGGCTGCCATTGGCCTCTGAGAAATCTGCGCAACATCCTCATGCATCACTATACGGGTGAACTCCACAAATGGATGTCCCTTCCAGACACCATCATGTGGTCGAGGCGAGCGCGTGAGCGATCCCGCCTCGACTCTGGACCCAGACCGCCGGAAGGAGGACTAATTTCTGCTCAACTTGCGATAGCGAATCCGGTGCGGCTGGTCGGCTTCTTTCCCGAGCCGTTTCTTGCGATCGGCTTCGTATTCGCTGTAGTTGCCTTCATACCAGACCACTTTGCTGTCGCCCTCGAACGCCAAAATGTGCGTGGCGACGCGGTCCAAAAACCAGCGGTCGTGACTGCTGATCACGGCGCAGCCGGCAAATCCTTCCAAGCCCTCTTCTAAGGCGCGCAAGGTATTTACATCCAGGTCGTTGGTGGGCTCGTCGAGGATAATCAGGTTCGCCCCCTCCTTTAACATGCGAGCCAAGTGCACGCGATTGCGTTCGCCGCCGGAAAGGTCTTTCACTTTCTTCTGCTGATCGGTCCCCGCGAAATTGAATCGTGCGCAGTACCCGCGGGCATTCACTTCGGCCTTCCCCAGCATGATCGTGTCCTGCCCATCGGAAATGATTTCATACACAGTCTTATTCGGGTCGAGGGTGCGATCCTGGTCGACGTACCCGAGCTTGACCGTTTCGCCGATCCTGATCGTGCCGGCATCCGGCTTCTCTTTGCCGATGATCATCCTGAACATGGTCGTTTTGCCCGCTCCATTGGGGCCGATCACGCCGACGATGCCGCCTTTCGGCAGACTGAACTCGACATTCTCGTACAGCACATTCTCGCCGAACGCCTTGCTGATCCCCTTGGCCTCCACCACCAGGTCACCGAGGCGCGGTCCCGGCGGAATATAGATTTCGAGATCGGCGGCAAGCTGTTCCTGCTTCTGGTTGACGAGTTCCTCATACCGATTGAGTCGCGCTTTCCCCTTGGATTGACGGGCTTTCGGCGACATGCGGATCCATTCCAACTCGTGCTCAAGCGTTTTCTTGCGCTTCGATTCCGCTTTCTCTTCCTTCTCCAGCCGTTCTTGTTTCTGCTCAAGCCAGGCGGTGTAATTCCCTTGAAAGGGAATGCCGGTGCCGCGATCCAATTCCAAAATCCAGCCCGCCGCATTGTCCAGAAAATAGCGATCGTGCGTCACCGCGATCACGGTGCCTTTGTATTGCTGCAGATGCTGTTCCAGCCACTGCACCGATTCGGCATCGAGGTGGTTGGTCGGTTCGTCGAGCAACAAAATGTCGGGCTCCTGAATCATCAGCCGGCACAGCGCGACCCGCCGCTTTTCACCGCCCGACAGCACGCCCACCTTCTGGTCCGCCGGCGGACAACGCAAGGCATCCATGGCAATCTCAAGTTCGCTCTCGAGTTCCCACCCGTTCGCCGCTTCGATCTTTTCCTGCAGCTGGGCCTGCTTGTCGATGAGCTTTTCCATTTCATCCGGGCCGGCGTCACCCATACTGTTGCTGACCGCTTCGTATTCGTGCAGCAGCCCCACGAGCTCCTTCTTTCCTTCCTCGACGACCTCCTTCACGGTCTTGTTGGGATCGAGTTGGGGCTCCTGTTCCAGCAGCCCCACGGTGTAACCCTTGGAACGCGTAATCTCGCCGACATAGTTGGGGTCCAATCCCGCAATGATCCTCAGCAGCGAGCTTTTCCCGGAGCCGTTCAAGCCCAATACGCCGATCTTGGCGCCGTAGTAAAACCCCAGATAGATGTCGCGCAGCACTTGTTTTTTCGGCGGATAGACCTTGCCGACACCGACCAGAGAAAAAATGACCTGTTTATCGTTCGTCGCCATGCGCTCCCCTATCTGATGGTGTGAGACTGAGTTGAGAAGAAACATTCCGCAGGATGCTAAGAGGGACCGGTTCACCCACCTGTCACAGCGAGTGCAGGGCTTGAAGGCCCTGTGTGGCCTGAGCGGCCATACCGGCGAGACCGGCTCTCACCTCCTGTGCATTGCGCACCGGATTGATGAAGGCAACTCGCCCCCCCTGCATGCGCTCGGCCGTCTTGATCCGGAGGTGAAAGCCCAGCCGATCCAGCGCGGTCATCGTGACCTGCTGCGCCTCCACGTTGCCGTACACCCGGGCGAGGAGCAACAGCGTGGCGGTGTGTTGCTCGTTCATTTCCTGGATCAAACTCGATGCTTCGTCGGCGAGGGGGTCCACCGCTGCCGTCGCATACTCTTTCGACGCGACCCAGCCCATCGAACCAAAGCCTCCGACAAAATAGATATCCTCGATGGCCAGACGAAAAAATCCAAAGTCGTCAAAGTCCACCCAGTAGGACGCATTGGCATGTCGAGCCAGATAGAGCTCGCGAACCTGCGCGACCTCGCCGCTGGGGACCCTCGTCGCCAAGCCCATCAATGTGACCCTGGCAGCACCCAGTGGATCGGTTCGGCTTTCCGGCGGCGTCACCAACAAACTGGCGCGGGGATCACCCAGCAGATTCTGTGTGTGCATGGCCATGTTACTGATGAGAAACACCGGTTGCCCCTGTTCATCCAACCCATAGGGCATCACTGACCCGAACGGCCAGCCTGGCTGCTTTCGTGAGAGGGTCGAGAGACTGCCCGTCTTTTGCAAATGAACCAATGTCCTGGCCCGCTCGGCGTGGGACGGTTCAGGCACATCGGGACCATCTGAATCCGGCCCGCTATTGTGCTGTCGCGATGATGACAACGATGCCTCTTTTCTGTGCAATAAGCTGCGTGACACCATACCCTGGATGCTTCGTGAATTTCCACTGAGGGCGGGGGCGAAGAGAGCCAATGTCTGGCTCTCTTGTGACGAGCTAAATCCCCAAATCTTCCGTGAGCCGCACTTCGGATTCTTCGAGGATCTCTTCCAGGCAGGTGAAACAGGTGAATGGAAACTGACTGACTGGAATTGCGCAGACTTCGCCGATCGGCGACTCGTCGAGCGCCGGTCCACCGCATTCTTTATGGATCAATACCAGCATCAGTTTCCTCCTGCCTAGCGATAGACCAGCCGACGAACCGTGTCCAAATGATCGGGGCTACTTAACCGGTGGTCGCCGGTTTTCAATAACAACTCAATGGGGAATTCAGGATCTTGCGAGAGCACATGCTGAACGAAGTCCCAACTCCCTTCCGGCCTGATAACCGTATCCTGCAAACCGTGCAGAATCGTCGTCTTCACGCGACGCGGCTGGCTGTGCCGTCGGCTCCAGAGCGCTTGGCTGTCCTCGACCCAGTGCCAGGGAATCGGCGCGACCTGATGCATGGGCTCGTCGTCCCACGGCATTGAACCGATCGCTTGCCACTGCTCACGCCGCTCGGCGGAAATCTGCGCAGCGCGCAGGTCCATCATGTTGAACGCCGGGGCGATCAGAATCAATTCTTCCACCGCCGGCTGTTCCTGCGCGACCAGCCAGGCGAGCCAGCCGCCGAGGGAATTGCCGACAATCGTCACCGGTGGACCATCGGCCAGTAGGTTGGTGACGGCCTCCGCGTCCTCCAGCCATTGCACCAGCCTATACTCGCCCCATGCTCCATCTGAATCGCCCCAGCCGCGAAAATCGAAGCAGCAGAACCCCCAGCCCCGCTCCTGACACCATTGCGCCAGCGCTTTGCTCTTATTGCCCCACCGGCTCGATAAGAATCCCGTGATGAACAGAATTTGTCGGTCTTTGCCGGACGTGCGGTTGCCGCGTATGAGTTTGTGATCGGCCCCTTTGAGTTCGAAGATCGTCGCATCAGCGGTCATGATCATTATCCTGCGGCATGGGTGAGGACGAGTAAGAGCAGCGCCGGACAGCCGAGCCGATTCTTCCAGGTCTCCCGGCGAGCGACGAGTTGTTGGTCCACAAGCGGCTCTCGAAGTTGCTCGACGGACAAATCCGCTTGTGCGACGGCGGCGAGGATGTCTCGGATCTCATGGATCGTGCCTTGCGTATGATACTCCCGGCCTGCAGCCGTAAATCGTACCGTCGGTCCGGTCAGCCGCTGCATGTCCGGATGCACCGCTGTCACGATGGCACGACCGCCCGGCTTGAGCGCTCCGGCAATGCCATCGAAAAATAGCCGGAGATCCTGTACGTGGTCTAATACCAGACCGGACACCACCCGATCGAAACTTCGTTCATGAAAAGGCAGACGCTCGACCGACGCTTGCACCCATCTCGCCGCGATGGTGGGCGATGTCTGACGCCTGGCTCGCGCGAGCATCCCTCGAGACAAATCGACACCGACAGCGTACGATCCCTGACCCACCAGCCTGAGATAACGCCCTGTCCCGCAGCCAAGATCAAGAATACGACAGCCCTCGAACCGCTGGATCACCGACAACAGAAACGGCTGATCGAGCATCGTCGAAGGATCTTCCTCGTCGTAATGTTCCGCCCATTCATCATAGGCCGGCTGCGGGGGAAGAAACCCCGCCGTGCTTCGCTCATCTTCGCTGTTCATGTCGTCAACCATTGGACCATGTCCTAAACGAATATTTTCCTGATGAATAGCCCGAGCCGCCGCAATACTAGCTCCGGTATCTCATGGCCGCCACGAAAGGGCTGCCAGTCAACGTTCATTTTCGCCTGCGCGAACTCATCCCGCAACCGTTCTGCCATGGCGTAATCCAAAATAGGGTCCTGTGTCCCGTGACTTTGGAACACCGGCATACCCTTGCGTTTGACCATGAGTGGATTCCATTCCTGCTTGGCAACCAGAGTTCCGGACAGCTGAATCAAGCCCGCATAGGGTTGGATGCTGTGGAGGAGCGCATCGCAGGAGAGCATCGCGCCTTGTGAAAATCCGCCCAGGACCGTACGTGCGGGATCCGCGCCGAACTTGCGGTGGATGT
>JBDTWG010000134.1:0-8926 GCA_040006855.1 Nitrospira sp. | reverse complement strand
GAGGGAGGGCGGTCAATGGCTGCTCCAGAAAACAGGAGGTGCTGTGGGCGGAAATCTTGCCCGCCTGTCGGAAAGACACGGAGCAGGAAGATCTTGCGGAGCTTTCCCTAGACGACTGTTGGATAACCCCATAAAAAGACGTCTGCCTGTCGTAACGTCACAGGCTACAATCGCGGGTGAGAGAAAGATTCAGCCTAAAGGGTTCCGGAGAGCTCTATGAGGAGAGGGAACCAAGGTTTTTTCCCGTTGATGAGCTGTTGAAGATGAGGCGTATCGGTTCGGATCTGGAGAGACCTGAACAGCCACAGGCGTGACACGTGTCGGGATATCGGTTGTATCAATTGAGGGGTGAAGATCGAGGGGTCAAGTACGAACAAAAATCGGACCGTCCATCGAAGGCTCGAAGAGTGGTGAATACATACACCGCGTTCCTACGAATTCACACGAGAAAAACATTTATCGGAACTCGCATCCGTTCGCTATCCAGTGAGATGAATCTACTAATTGCAACTGATCCTAAGTTTGACAAGTTCCAGCGGCTGGGAATAAGGTTGAGCTGTGTCTATAATGAGCAAGGCCATAGCGCTCGCATTAGTTCTCCTGTTTTCTGCATTGTCCTTTAATGCCTACGCCTGTCTGATCCCTCTCAATGGGGGGTCGATGACTGAGATGCAGAATGGCTGTCCGGACGCTCAGGAGCAGCCGGGACGACAGCTTTGTGATAGCTTCACAAGCCTGGGGATACAGGCTGCTCCCGCATCACAGCAGATGACCTATAAAAGTGTCAACCTCCTTTGTCCCGCACCCCACTCATCCGACCTCGCCCCTGATGCTCATCGCTGCCAGGTTCCTTCGAAAGTGAGTCCCTCTCGAGGGAGTTGTTCGAAGACCGTCGTGCTCCGCATCTGATTCCTCTGCTTCGCTATCCACCGTTCAGATCCTAGTTAAACCAGTTCCTAATGCGCATTGAAGTTCCGTCTTTCGGGGCTCTTCCGCCAGGGTCCGTCACGTTCAGTAGGAGCTCAGCCGAGGAGCCAGACGGACCAAAATGGGGAACGGTCCTATGAATTGTGAGGAGACCTCGGAATGGAGCGCAATGGAGCTTCTTCCATATCTCGAGGTGAGAGGAGGCGCCGCGTGGCCATAGTTAGACGAATACGACGAAGTCTCCTTGGTCTGGGCTTCCTGCTGGTATTTGGCGGCCTCATATTGCTCCTCAGCGGGGGCGGATTGTGGCCACACGTGTCGACAAAGGAGACGTCGAAGCCAAGTGACCAGGGGGGCCATCAGCCGTCCGCGGACAAAGTGAGCGGCGCATCAGACACTCCAACTGAGGGGGCGCAGGCCTATGCGATGGTGCCACGCGCGCGTCAGCAATTAATCGGCGTGACGACCGCGGTCCTGGAATCTCGACAAATGGAAACTACGATCCGGGCGGTCGGACGGATTGAGTATAACGAGGAACACATTGCGCATGTGAACTTGCGGATTTCCGGCTGGGTCGAGGATCTTTTTGTCGACTACACTGGTCAGTTGGTGCGTAAGGGCCAAGCTTTGTTCACATTGTACAGCCCGGATCTGGTCGCCAGCCAGGAGGAGTACCTGCTCGCGCTGAGAGGCCGTGACAAGGTCAAGGACAGCCCTTTACCGCAAGTCCATGAACAGGCCGAGGAACTCGTGGAAGCCAGCCGAGACCGGTTACGCTTGTGGACATTGAGTAATCAACAGATCGATGACATTGCACGGCGGGGAAAGGCCAAGACTTACCTGACCATTCATTCGCCGGCGACGGGGCATGTCATCGATAAGAAGGTGTTTAAAGGCATGTTCGTGGAGCCCGCGACGCGGTTGTACTCCATTGCCGATCTCAGTGTGGTTTGGATGAACGCGGAAGTGTATGAGTTCGAGACGGCCTTTGTGCAGGTGGGGCAGCTGGCCACCACCACGTTGGCGGCCTATCCCGGCGAGGAATTTCACGGAAGGGTCTCCTACATCTATCCCTATATGAACCAAGAAGCGCGGACGGTCACGGTACGAGTGGAGATGCTGAATCCAGCATTGCGCCTCAAACCCGACATGTATGGCACCGTGGAACTGACTGTCCATCGAGGCACACGCCTGGCGGTGCCGGAAGCGGCAGTGCTAGATTCTGGCACGCGGCAGCTCGTCTTTCTCGTCCGCGGGGAGGGGCTCTTTGAACCTCGGACGGTCAAACTGGGACCGAAGATCGGCGGCTATTACGAAATCCAGGAGGGCCTCGACGTAGGAGACAAGGTCGTGACCTCCGGGCACTTTCTCATTGATTCGGAAAGTAAGCTGATGGCCGCCACCAATATGATGGGGTCAGTGGGCATGGGCGGCGTCCAGATGGAACAGGCCCAGATGGGACAGATGGACATGGGCGGCATGCCGATGGGAGGCACTCAGCCAGGCGCGCCGCCTATGGCTAAGGGGCCGAGCGAGAAGAAAGCCCAAGACCTGACACTGGCCCTCTCGACGGAACCGGCCTCGACGCGGATTGGCGAAAACCTGATCCGAGTCACCGTGACTGGTGAGGGCGGGAAACGCGTGCGCAATGCTCTCGTGCAGCTCACCTACACGATGCCGATGCCGGGCATGCTGTCGGCCAGCGTGCCGATGATACTGGGGAAGGAGGGGGCCTATGAGGCGAAGGTGAATCTCGGCATGGGAGGCCAATGGGCTCTGACCGTGACCGTGCAGCGCTCTGGCCAGGCTGAGGTGACGGAAACCTTTTCCGTCACAGCCGGCGGCGGGATGTCCGGCATGCAGGGAATGTGAGAGGCGATAAAGAGGAGAGGAGATCTAGCTATGCCTAGCATCAGACGGAAGATACTCATCACCACCGTCGCACTCCTGGGTACGTCTGGAGCGGGCGCGTGCTCGTTCGTCGCAACGCCGCCCTCGGAGCTGATAGCCAAGCGAGATCATGGAGCCTTAGCGACGTGGTATGAGCAGGAAGCAGGCAGGCTGCGTGTCAAGACGACCAAGATGGACCAGATGATGGAGGCATATCAGCGGGATCCAGAAGGAGCCAAACAGATGATGTCTCACGGCAGTCCGAAAGTGGATTTTGTCTGGCAAGGTCACGTCCTCGCCACGGGGTGTCGAAAAGGAGCGAGGGATGCTGAGGCCTTGGCTCAAGCTCAGCTCGAGGGACGCCCGTAATGCCCACGGGACAGAGGCGGCAGGGTTTCCGTCTTACGAGAGGCTGCCGGAAGGGAAGGGGTGAGCCGTGATCGAGCGGATTATCGACTGGAGTGCCCGAAATGGATTTCTGGTCATGCTTGCCCTTGTGCTCCTCATGGGCTGGGGCCTCTGGGCGGTCTGGCATGCGCCTCTGGATGCTATCCCCGACTTGTCGGATGTTCAGGTGATCGTGTTCACGGAGTGGCAGGGGCGCGGTCCGGACCTCATGGAAGACCAGATCACCTATCCGATTATTACGTCCCTGCTGGGGGCGCCTCGGGTTAAATCAGTCCGCGGGCAGTCCTTTCTGGGACTGTCATTCGTCTATGTTATCTTCGAAGACGGTACGGATATGTACTGGGCGCGCAGTCGCGTCCTCGAATATCTCCAGAGCTCGCTGGGCAAGCTGCCGGAAGGTATCACCCCGACGATCGGCCCGGACGCGACCGGCGTCGGCTGGGTGTACCAGTATGCGCTGGTCGATCGATCTGGCCGTCATGATCTCGCCGCCTTGCGGAGCTTTCAGGATTGGTACTTGCGGTATTGGTTGTGGAGCGTGCCGGGCGTCGCCGAAGTCGCGTCGGTCGGCGGCTTCGTGAAGCAATATCAGGTCAACGTCGATCCCACCAAGCTGTTGGGCTATCACCTGCCTTTGAAAAAACTCATTGAGTCGATTCGCCGAAGCAATAACGATGTGGGCGGACGGGTCCTGGAGGTGAACGAACGTGAGTACATGGTCCGGGGCTTGGGCTACATCCACACCTTGGACGACATTCGACATATCGCGATCGGAGCCGACCGGGATGGCACGCCCATTACCGTGCAGGATGTGGCGCATGTCACACTCGGGCCAGACATGCGCCGCGGCGCCGTTGAGCTGGACGGCCAGGGTGAGGCCGTCGGTGGCATCATCGTCATGCGCTACGGCGAGAACGCCCTAGCCGTCATCGAGCGCGTCAAACAGAAGCTCGGGGAGATCAAGGGGTCCATTCCGGAGGGCATGGAAATCGTGCCGGTCTACGATCGGTCTGATTTGATTCTCCGGGCTATCGCGACCCTGAAAGAAAAGCTCCTCGAGGTCACGATCGTCGTCAGTCTCATCAGCTTCGTATTTCTCTTCCATCTCCGTTCGGCACTCGTCGCCATCCTCACCTTGCCGGTCGCGATCCTACTGTCCTTCCTGGCGATGTATTACCTCGGCGTGAACTCCAACGTGATGTCGCTCGCTGGGATCGCCATCGCGATCGGCGCGATGGTGGATGCCGCGATCGTCATGATCGAGAATGCGCACAAACGGCTGGAGCACTGGGAGCAGCAGCGACGGAAAGGGACGAACCCCGAGGAGTCCCGCACAGCGGTGATTATCCGGGCGGCGCAGGAGGTCGGCAAGCCGCTGTTCTTCTCGCTGCTCATTATTACCGTCTCCTTCCTGCCTGTCTTCAGCCTCGAGGATCAGGAAGGCCGGCTGTTCAAACCCCTGGCCTGGACGAAGACGGCCTCCATGTTTTTTGCCTCACTGGTCTCCATTACCGTGGCGCCCCTCTTAATGGTCTGGCTGTTGAAGGGGCGGATTCAGCCTGAAGAGCGCAATCCACTCAATCGTTGGTTAGTGCGGCTCTATCGTCCCGTGGTCTCGGGAGCGGTACGGGCGCGCGGGCCGGTTATTCTCGTCGCCGTGCTCGCCGTGGCCGGCGTGGTCCCGCTGTATCACAAGCTCGGCTCGGAATTCATGCCGCCCCTCAACGAAGGCACGATCCTGTACATGCCCACGGCGTTGCCTGGGATTGCGATCAGGGAGGCCACGCAGATCCTCCAACGACAGGACCAGCTCATCAAGCAGTTCCCTGAGGTCGAACATGTTTTTGGTAAGGTCGGGCGGGCGCAAACGCCAACGGATCCGGCGCATCTGAGCATGGCCGAGACGGTCATTACGCTGAAGCCTGAGGAGGACTGGCGGCCAGGCATGACCTGGGATGCCCTGATCGCGGAACTGGACAAGACCGTGAAATTTCCCGGCATGCCCAACATTTGGTGGATGCCCATCCAGACGCGAATCGAGATGCTAGCCACCGGCATCCGAAGTAACTTGGGTATCAAAGTGCTTGGGCCAGACTTAAAGGAGATCGAGCGGCTGGCGGTGCAGATCGAAAGTGTGCTGTCCGGGCTTTCCGGCACTCGAAGCGCGTATGCCGAACGCGTTACGGGCGGCTACTACCTCGACTTTCGCGTCAAACGCGACGAAGTGGCGCGCTATGGGCTGACAGTCGAGGATGTCGAGGATGTGATTGAATCGGCGATTGGGGGCAAGAATATCTCACAGACCGTTGAGGGCCGGGAACGGTATCCGATCAATGTTCGCTATGCCCGTGAGCTTCGGGAGGATGTGGAGAGTCTGCGACGGGTGTTAGTTGAGACGTCACGCGGCGCGCAGATCCCCATTGTTCAGTTGGCCGACATCAAGATGGTCACGGGGCCACCGGCTATCCGGGACGAACAGGGCTCACTCGCGGGGATCATCTTTGTGGATGTGGTGGGGCGCGACTTGGGCGGGTATGTCGCGGAGGCGAAGCGGGTCGTCGGCGAGCGCGTGAAGCTCACGCCCGGCTACCGACTGGCGTGGGGTGGGCAGTTCGAATATATGGAGCGCGCCACGGCGCGCCTCCGGATTGCGGTCCCCGTGACCATCTTTCTGATCTTCATTCTCCTCTATCTCAACTTTCGCTCGGTGAGCCGGAGCCTGATCGTGCTCCTCTCAGTGCCGTTCGCGGTCGTGGGCGCGATCGTGTTCCTCTACCTGCTGGGCTATCACCTCAGCGTCGCCGTGTGGGTGGGAATTATCGCGTTGGCCGGGGTCGCGGCGGAGACGGGCGTGATTATGATTATCTTCCTGGATGAAGCCTATGACCGCTGGCAACGCGAGGGACGGCTCCGGTCCCCAGCAGATCTTCGAGGGGCCATTATCGAGGGGGCCGCGCAACGTGTTCGGCCCAAGCTGATGACCGCATCGGCTATTCTCATCGGGCTGTTGCCGATTATGTGGAGCCATGGGGCAGGAGCCGATGTGATGAAGCGCATTGCCGCGCCGATGATCGGGGGTATGGTCTCGTCCACGGTCCTGACTCTCGTGGTCATCCCGGCCATCTATGCGGTGTGGCGCGGCTGGACATTTCGGCATGAATCGGAGCGGGACGGAGCGCCCTGCGTCTCCGGCGGCTCGTGAGGGTCGGCGCCATTCGGTCAATCTGCCCTGGGGACATCGAACGATTACCCGCGTGTGTGTCGTGCACTCATACGCTGATTACGAAGGCGGGCATCATGACGACATCGGCCCATTCGGTATTGCTCGTCACCCAGGTCCTCGGGCTCCTGATCGTCGCCCTGATGACTGTTGACCCTGATCCGTCAGGAGTACTGGCAGAGGAATCGGGGCCGGCTCGCCAGATCATCAAGGCGCATGCCTTCCATCTCGTCGATGATCAGGACGAGATACGCGCCACCTTGGCCCTCTCCGACCATCGTCTCGTTTTCACCTTGTTGGATGGACGCGGTCATGTTCGGGCGCAGGTGCTGATGATGGCAACCGACCAGCCAGGCATGATCCTCAGTGGCCCCGATGGGGTAGCACGTCTCCATTTGGCGCTCCTGCCCGATAGCACTCCTCCCGTCATCCTATCTGATGATCAGCGCCAATCCCGGTCGGCGCTCCTTCTCTTTTCCGGCGGGCGGCCGTCGCTCAGCGTGATGAACGACAAAGGCCAGATGTTGGGCCAATTGTGGGTGAAGCCCGATACGACCATTTCGTTGGATGCGGACAAACCATCATGCGAAGAGCCAGGACAAGGGAAGCAGTGAGCACTGGAGCGCGCTCACCGGGCTCGTTGTCTGAGTTGGCGGTGGACGCGCTTTTAAGCGAACTGACGAGTCATACCTGACAAACTACCGGAGGATCTCATGAAACTGTGTCGCTTCCTACACGTGCATGGTCTGTCCGTCCTGCTCATCAGTGCCTGGGTTGAAACGATCCACGCGGCTCCGCCGCTGCCAGAGACGTTAGAGTTGCCGGGTCTGATCGCCGAAGCGCTCACGCGCAATCCGGAGATTCAGGCGGCTCATCAACAGTGGGAGGTCGCCCGGGAGCGGGTGCCGCAAGCCCGCACCCTCCCGGACCCGACCTTTGGCGTCCAGCTCTGGAACATTCCCCAGAACGGCAATTTCATCACGAGCCCTGGGCGCACGCAGAATACCATCTTGACCCTCTCCCAGAAGTTCCCCTTCCCCGGCAAACTCCCGCTCAATGCTGAAGTCGCGAGTCGCGTGGCGGGAATCCGCGAGCAGGGTATTCGAGCGAAAGAGCGTGACGTGGTCGCGCGATTGAAGCAGGCCTACTATGAATTGTATCTAGCGCATAAGGAGATTGACGTACATCACGACCAAATCGATGTCGTGCAGCAGTTGTACGAGGTGACGAAGGCCAAATTTCGCGCTGGGCAGGGGACGCAGGTGGACGTGCTAAAGGCGCAGGTCGAGTTGTCCGACCTCTACCGACGGATGCCGGTGCTGGATCAACGTCGGGAAACGGCGGGCGCGAAGGTCAATACGATTGTGAACCGCGATCCACGTATGCCGCTGGCGCGGCCCCGTGACCCAGCCCTCGCCGCCCCGGAGCAGCCGATTGAGGCACTGGAACGGCTGGCCGAAACGGCGCGCCCTGAACTACAAGCCGCCTCGCTTACCATTGAATGGAGTCAACAGGCCCGGGCCTATGCCGAACGACAGTACTATCCGGACTTTGAAATCGGTGTACAGCGGTTTCAGAATTCTCAGGCAGTCGATGGCTTTGGCGCGATTGGTACCATGAGCATTCCCTTTTCCTTCTGGACGAAGGGCAAATATGACGCGGGCGTCCGGGAGGCCAAGGCTGCCGAGGCGGCCGCACGAGCCGAGTTACAGACCTGGCAGAACCTGACGCGTTACCAGATTGCCGAGCTGCTGGCGAAGGTCCGCGCGCAACAGCAGGTAGTGGACTTGTACCGCACCACCATCCTTCCACAGAGCGAGCAAAATATGGATGCGGCGCGTGCAGGATACCGGACAGGTCGAAATGGCTTTTTAGACGTATTAGAGGCGGAGCGCGCCTTGTTGGAGTTTCGTCTCGCCTACTTCCGCGGCCTCACAGAGCGAGAACTTCAGTTTGCGGTCCTGGAACAAGTCGTTGGGACAGCGCTCTAGCGTCTTTTAGGGGTACAGCCATGTACGTTTGGGCCAGAAGGGTATTGGCTGATATGGGTAGTGAGCATAGCCGTGGGAGTGCTGCCTAGAACGCATTACCTCGCTGCAACTGGGAACTCACAAAGAAAGGTCGTTATGGCTCACGGATCGGAGAGTAGATTGACGCAACGAAAGAATCTTCTCCTCGTCTTGTCAATCATCATAGGGTTCATGGTTGTTGAAGTCGTCGGAAGCCTGCACACGGGAAGTTTGGCGTTACTCGCGGACGCCGGTCACATGTTGACGGATGGCGCTGGATTGATTCTGAGCCTGCTCGCCATTTGGTTTGCGACTAAACCGCCGACTCCGGCGAACACCTATGGCTATATGTGCCTGGAAATCCTGGCGGCTTTGGCAAACGGTGTTCTGCTCTTCAGCATGGCATCCTTTATTCTTTATGAGGCCTATCAACGCGTCTGGTCTCCTCCTGACGTGGTGGCTGGCCCGATGC
>JBDTWG010000133.1:0-8927 GCA_040006855.1 Nitrospira sp. | reverse complement strand
GGCCGCCTGGGCGCTCACGCCCGACGAGGTGGACGAGGTGGGCAAGCTGCTCGGCTAGGTCGCTTGGCGGACGGAACGTCAGCCTGCGATGACCGCCTCCTAGCTCACGCGGAGAGACCATGTAATTGATGGATTCTGGTTCTTTTGGACCGACTTCATCGCTGTCCCTCCTGGGTCTGAGCCACGCCGACATCGGATGACACGCGGTCAAACCCGTATTGTTGTAAGAGTGCTTGCACTTGGGGCGTCAGTAAGAATTGGACAAAGTCACCGGCCCCCGAGATATTTTTGGCAGTCCATGGAAGCGCGACCCCATAGTGGACCGGTGCATGCGATTCAACCGGGGTGGTATCCAATATGCGGACTTTCTTGCTTAAGGCCGCATCCGTTCGATAGACAATACCGACCTCGGCTTCCCCATTTGCCACGAGATCCAATACAGCTCGGGAGTGCTCGGCAAAGACATATTGGGACTTCAATGTTGCGTCGAGGCGGCTATATTTCAAAAATTGCGCGGCAACCTTCCCCACCGAGGCTGTTTTGGGGTCACCCAGGGCGATCCGACGTATCGGCACAGTGTGTAGGTCTTGAACGGATGCAATGCTTGCCGGCAGCGTGGCTCCCGTGATCAAGACCAACGACGTGCCGGCATAGATGCGTTTGCTGCCCTCCACAATCAGCCCCTTCTGTTGAAGCTGATCGATCTCGTCGGCCAATGAGGGAAGAAAGACATCGACCGGGGCACCCTGTTCGATTTGGTTCCGCAACGTTTGCGAGGGACCATAAATAATACGAAGGTTCGTCTCCGGATACTGTGTCTCATAGAGCGGGAGGACCTTTCTAAAGGCTTCCCTCAGACTGTTGGCGGCGACGATGGTCAGTGTTTCCGGCTGTGCCTGCGCGGGCTGAATCGTCCACCCCGACGCACCTAGGACGCTCACAACAAGGGCTATTCCCAATAAACGGTTTCGTACTCGCATGATGTCCTCCTGATAGTCCCCGTGACCTGCCATAACCTGCTAGAAGTAAAATTGGTATTGCACATTAATTCGATTCTCGACCAGGTCGCGTCCGAACCCGGGCTGGCTTTCGAACGGAAACCGATCCGGCGCCCGTCCGCCGCTTCCCATCGTGATATTAGAGTAGTCGACCACGAGCCTATTGTTGTAGGTACCGTCGAAACTGTAATTGATGGCCGCGCCGAACTCCTTCACGAGGTCATTGACCTGTTGAGTGGATGGATCCATAAATCCATACCGGACGGCGACTTCTAATTTTCTTGGAATGATGTATTTCCCCACCTGCGCATACCAGCCATAGGCCTGTCCCAGGTTCACCGCGGGGCCCAGGAATTGGGCGGCGGGAATGGTCCCCAGATCGAAGGGACTGGTTCCACTCGCGGCGTTTCGCAACCGCTGGTGCCGGTAATAACCTTCTGCTTGGAATGACCAGCCCAAGTACTTGGCGATGAAGTCGACCTCATACGTTTGAAAGTCCCAAATGCCTCCGCCGAGGAGCCGACCGTTGAACGCTTTGGCGACTGCCTGGCGATAGGCACGTTCGACAATGTCGGACCGGGTGGAACTGAGATAGTTTTGCGCCGGATTGTAGGCATAACCAAAGGCAATGGCTGATTGCGGGGTTCGTGAGTTGAGAATGTCGCCCTGTCCATATCCCGGATTGCCAGAAATTTTATATAGCAGTCGAGCCGTGTACATCATTTCGCCGGTCATGAAACGGGTATCGTAATTATAGGTACGAGTTGTGGCGGCACCAGGCGCACCGGGCGTTCCCGTTTGAGGCAGGACGTTCTGGCTGACGGCCGTGCCTTCACGCGCCAGGTTCGCACCCACTCCGCCCCAGATTCCGATGGCATAGTTGAATTTGTAGCGGTCCTCGTCGCTGAGGATCGCGACGCCGATATCGCGACTATTCTGTTGGTTGGCGGCGAACGCATTCTGAACAATCATGTTGTCCGCAAAGGTTGAGGTCGCCAGCGAACTGATCGTCGCGCGGTTGAACCACACCTTTTGCTGACCGGCCTGGACTGTCAACCAGGGGATATGCCAGGACGATATATAGGCGTCGAGGAGACCGGCCCTGCCGCTACTCCCTTCCTGGTTCCATGTTGTCTGATCGAATGCCCATGAAATGTTGTATCGAAAATCGGGATCGAAGGCATACCCCAGGAATTGCAGCCGCACACGAGGCACGGAAAATTGATTGGAATCGCTTTGCTTTCTGAACGCTCGATACTCAACCTGGCCACCCAGAATTTCCGGATTTCGCGAATCGCCGACTGTTCCCCAGGCTGAGTTGTAGGCGTTATGGGTATAACGAACCTGGGTGAGTAACCGTAATTTCAGCAGGAACTTCGATCCGACACGGAAGTTCAGTCCGTTATTAACGTCGACGGTAAAATTGGGTTTTGCGACGTGTTCGCGTACCTCAAGAACCTTATTCCCTTTATCGTATTCTTCCTGGGTGATGATGCCTTTGAGGTACAGGTACTTCAGCCCCGGATCTTCCCCGGAGTAGTACTCCCATTTCCCGTCCTTCTTGACCAGCTGACCTTCCTCCACCGCCTGAGCGGAAGGTGTCCCTCCTACAAACAGAGCGGCGAGACTGGTCACAACAACCAGTGCAAACGTTTTCATCTCCTAGACTCCGGGTTGAATGTGAATAACGAAATGAATCCAGTAAACACAAAGGCCTCCATACCCCATTGATCAATGCTTTTTAAATATCTGTACTCCGATGAGGTATCTAATACTTTAAGTTTAATAATATTGTCAACAATAGATTGAAGAAAACAAACGTACAAGAATTCTGGCTCGAGATAATAGTTATAATTGACATATGTAAAGCATTATGTCATTTTCCGATCCGCCATGAAAAAGCCCACTCGGAGCCAAGACACGCAACCCATCGAAAATCTGTTGGCCCAGACTAGGCAGGCTAGAGCTCTTTCCCGCGCCGACCTTGCGGAGCGTGCGGGTGTCACGCGTCAAGCCGTTCATGCCATCGAGACTAATCAGTATCTTCCGACCACAGCGGTGGCCCTCCGGCTTGCCGAGGTCCTGAACTGTCGTGTGGAAGATATCTTTCGTCTGATTCCTCAAGAGGAAATTGTTGAAGGCGAATTGTCTGCCGCGGTGAAGGTTCCAATGGCTCTGCAGGAATCTGTTCGAGTGAAGGTGGTGCGCGTTGGCTCGCGATACATCGTCAGACCCGTCGTGGATTTAGGGGAAGCTCTCAACTACGCCGTTCCGGCAGATGGTCTCGTGGTTCATTCCCCTCAGTTGGAAGCTGGGGCGACTCAATCGATCCGACGTGTTCAGGTTCGCCTGCTACGGGATCGTCGCGTGATTGAACAAGAGATCGCCATAGCAGGTTGTGATCCCTCGGTGTTTCTGGCCGGCGACTATCTACGACGACAGAAGGATAGTTGTTTGGTGGTGGGATGGAATCTGGGGAGTGCCGCCGCCATTGACGCATTACAGCGGGGAGAGGTCCATATCGCCGGTGTGCATGTGGTGGACGCACTGTCAGGAGAGTCCAACCTGCCGTATTTACGCCGCCACCTCAAAGGCGATGATTATCTCGTCGTGACCTTCGCCGTGTGGGAGGAGGGCTTGCTGGTGGCGACCGGAAATCCAAAATCTATTCGAAGTGTCGATGATCTTGGCCGCCCTGACATTCGGCTTGTCAATCGTGAGGAAGGGGCCGGAGCTCGGCTTTTACTCGATCAACGATTGGTTGCGGCGGGAATCGCGACCGGAAACGTCGCCGGATACGAGACGCATGCGCGCTCGCATTTTCAAATTGCCCGCACGATTGCCGAGGGACATGCAGATGTGGGCGTCGGGGTGCGCGCAGCGGCCCAGTTATTCGGACTGGAGTTTCTTCCCCTTCAGCAAGCCCGGTACGATCTTGTGGTCCCGAAAAGTCACCTAAGCGATCATCCCAGCATCGAGACCTTTCTCAACATTCTCGTGAGCCGTCCCTTCCGGACGGAGATCGACGCGCTCGGCGGATACGACACGAGCCAAACCGGGAAAGTCCACGCGCTACGGCCATGAAATTACGGATTTCCTCAATGGCCTTGCTGCCATGCGTTGCCCTCTCGTTCAGTCTGTTGTGTGTCGCCACCGTGTCTCCTGTCTCTGCTGAGCCTCTGGTCATCGCCGCCTCGCCGAGTCTGGCCATCCCGCTCACAGCGCTGGCGCAGGCCTTCGAATCGACACATCCCGACGTGCAGGTGAAATTGTATTTCGATTCCGGGTTGGAACTTCGCCGGACGATCGCCGGCATGGAGAACAGTCCGATGGGACAATATTTTATTGGTACAGGACCGATTCACTTGATTGCGCCAGGCGGTGATGAGCTCATTACCCGGCTACAGCAAAAATATTATGTATTACCCGGCGCGACACGACCCTATGCGACCGTCTCTCTGGTCATGGTCGTGCCTGAGGCGCTGGTCGAGGCGCCCACGTCATTCGAGGCGCTGGCCCGCGACACCCCTATGCGTGTGGCCGTCGCAGATCCCGAATTGACCCTCTTGGGGCAGAAGACCCGTGAGCTCTTCAAGGCTCTGGGGATTGCCCAGGCCTTGAACGATCGGCTGGATGTGGCGACGGATGCTCGCGGGGTCGTGGATCATGTGTTGAACGGGCAGGCCGACGTGGGGATTATTTTCGGCCCGGACGCAGTCGAAAAGGCTGAGCGAGTTCGGGTGGTTGCCGTGGCACCGGAGAAGGTCGGCCGCCCCATCCAGCATTCAATGGCGATGGAGCGGTATTGCCCGAATCGTACGCTCTGCGACAAGTTTCTTGCTTATATTCAGTCTGCGGAGGCCGGGACGATTCTGAAACGGATCGGCTATGGGGTGCCGAAGAAACAGTAGATTCTGATCGATGGTGAACTGTGCGTGGAGGATGGTGATGTGGTTGCCAAGTGAAAAGAGCTCGTTCTTGATTATGAGGGTCGGACTGTCGTTGAGCGCATTGTTGCTGGGCGGCTGCGCAAGGCTGCCCTATACGACGGCGGTGGTGCATGAAGATCAACGAGTGGCGGTGATGCTCCAGCAGGAGGTCACACCGGTTAGATATAGCCATCCTGTTGAGATCGCCCCGCAATATATTGCGGCCATTCTTCGTGGATTCTCTTTGCGCGAACAGCAGCGCTTGCCGCTTCGGTGGTTTGCCGAAGAAACTCCGCCCAATAAGATCTTTCGCGAAGATGAATTAGAGGTGCTGGCCCCCCAGCTTACGGAGGGGCTCCAGAAGGTCGGGCCAGAGGAGCGAGTCTATTTCGAGGTATTTGCCCCAGGCTTTAATCCCCAGTATGGCCGTGATGTGACCGGTGGCTGGATTGCCGTCCGCGGGCAGTACCTGCATGTCACGATTGACTATTTTCATGCCCAGCAGCCCGTTAGAAAATCGGATGCATACGACCTCAATTATCCGACGCCGTGGACCCCTCCTAAGACCTATCTGCTTTACTTCGAGCCAGGCCGCTTCTATCTCACCGATCCTAAGACGAGTACACGCGCGGTAGATTATCGGGAGTTTCTCAAAACGATCCCATCACCATAGGGAGTCGGGGCTGCGTCTTGCCACCCGACAGGTATCTTCATCACGACTTCATATTACGTCATACGCCGGTGCTAAGCGGAGGATCTTGAGATGCAAAGGATGGTGTCGCGGATCTCATTCATTGGTCGCAATTATTCTGGGTGTGGGTTATGGGCTGTGGGGCTTTCCCTTATCTTGTTTTGTTTCGGCCTGTTCGATGCACTGGAGGCGGTTTCGGCTGAAGCCGGACGGCTGGTGGAGAAGGACGGAAAGTATGTGTTCGTGGAGAGCATGGATCCGGCGACCAAGTTGTTATTGGAGCGGGCAGTCAAGCAAGGGGTGATTACGTCGGACGAGTATGCAGCGGTCATGAAAGAGTCGCAGGAGCGTACGTACCTGCTTCAGCCCAGCTTTCGAGCCTGGTATGACCGGGGATTCAATTTTTCTATGAATGACAATGCCTTCCTACTGAAGATTCGCGCCCGGTTTGCCACGCGCTTTACGCAACGATCGCGGAATGAGGCGTATCGAGAATCTGGAGACTCGAAGAACTTCCCGGAGTTATTGGGTGTTTTCGGAGACTATCGTGCCAACCGCTCGGGCGAGGACGCATCGTCGTTTAATATCAGAACGGCACGCCTCTATTTCATGGGACACCTCTTCAACCCGGATTTCAAATATTTTATTCAATTGGCCGGTGAGACGGCGGAAAATGCCCAGGCGCCGGGCGCCCTCTCCGTCTTCGACATGAATGTGACGAGTACACATTTGCCGTGGCTCAACGTGCAAGTGGGCCAGTACAAAGTGTACTTCAATCGGTCGCAGATCAATTCGACGGCTTCGATGCAGTTTGCCAGCCGTGCGCTTGTCATGGATGCCTTTACGGCAAGCGGGATCAATCGCCGCGACGTCGGGATCACGTTTATGAACGACGAGGAGATCTACCCCATAAATTATTATTTGGGAGTTTTTAACGGATCCGGGCCGCTGGTGAACCGGTTCGCACAGTTTACGAGTGAAGAACCGACAGTGGGGTGTCCGGGCGGGCAGACGGGAGGAAATCCCTTTCCCTCACCGGCCTCCTGCCCGGTTAATCAGCGGAGCCTCAATGCCAATGTGCGGACGAATGTGAATCAGTTGATGTACGTGGCACGGTTGCAAGCCAATATTCTTGGTCGGGCCGGGTATGGGGAAGGTGATCTGGCCTACTCAGAGGCTCCTCAAATGGCTGTGGGGGCAGGCTATGCCTATAATCCTGGCATTGATACAAGTACGGACAACGCCTTTGTCGGCATCGATCTCGCCAACCTGAGTGTGCGACGCGCCTTGGCCACATATGGGAACGGCCGGATGCTGGGGCAAGGAGTCGTGGACTTCTCAACCTGGACCTTGGATTATGCCTTCAAATATCGCGGGTTCTCGCTGCAAGCGGAATATTGGTTCAGAAATGTCACACGGCATAATAAGGGGCTTCCCTGCTTACAGACTGCAGTTGCGGGAGGGGCTTGTACGGTCTCTGCGCCGCAGCAGTTCGGCAATGCGACCGGCTGGTACGTGCAGTCCGGCTACTATTTGATACCGAGAAAAGTGGAATTCGCTGCACGGTATGCCTGGTGGGATCCGGATACCAACTCAGGGAGCGATCTCATTAAAGAGGTCGATCTCTCCTTGAACTGGTTTTTGAGCGGTACGTATGACCATCAGATCATGCTGACCTATTCCAACGTCGCGATGGGACAGGGCGGCTTTGCCATTGGACGCAGTGCACCATTGCCCGCCGTGGGCGGTACCTTTCCCTCCGGCACCGTGCCACTGGATGCCCATGCGGGGACGCTGATCGAAAATGCCGTCCGTCTTCAATACCAAATCTTTTTCTGAGGAGTATGGTCTATGGTTCACATAATACTCGTGTTGCTGGTAATGCTCCTGTGCCCGGTGCCGTCGGTCTTTGCCGACGAGTTTGCCGTGGCTGCTGCGTCTGACCTGAATTTTGCCATCAAGGAGTTGATCGTGTTGTATGAGAAGAAGACCGGCCACCACGTGAAGTTGTCGCTAGGATCATCGGGGAATTTTTATGCGCAACTTCAGCAAGGGGCACCGTTCGACCTCTACTTCTCGGCGGACATCGGGTATCCCAGAAAGCTGGAAGAAGCGGGACTCACCGTGCCGGGAACGTTGTATCGGTACGCGGTGGGACGAGTCGTGCTCTGGGCGCCGAAGAATTCGCTTCTCGATGTGTCGAAGGGGCTCACGATCCTGCGCGAGCCGGCGGTGAAGAAAATTGCGATTGCCAATCCCAAGCACGCGCCCTATGGTCGTGCGGCGGTGGCGGCCATGGAGCATATGCAGGTCTATGCCGATGTGAAGGATCGCTTGGTTCTCGGAGAAAATATTTCGCAGGCGGCACAGTTCATCGAATCCGGCGCCTGCGATGCCGGCATCATTGCGCTCTCCTTGGCGCTGGCTCCGGCGATGAAAGAGCGCGGCAGCTTCTGGGAGATTCCTGCGGATGCCCATCCACCCTTGGAACAGGGAGCGATCATCTTGAAGCAGTCTAAGAATCAAGATGCCGCCAGGCAATTTCTCAATTTCATGAAGAGCCCCCAAGGGCAGGAGGTCATGACTCGCTATGGATTTACGTTGCCGAATTAGTCGCTGGACGCCCGCGCTCTCGGTGGTAGCGGCCTTGGTGATCGCCGGTTGTTCCGAAGCCGTACTGTTGACCCGTGAAACAGGCCAGGGCGGAGTGGTGACGTATCTCTATAAAGGGGAGCGCGGCGGTCCGATGGGATCGCCGCATCGAGGGGAGGCGCTGAAGGTGATGGCGGGTAAATGTCCATCCGGCTATACCGTCCTGAAAGACGGCCAGGTGCAAAGCTATAGCAGCGCGTCCAGCGTCGAAGGGGCTGAAGGAGAGGAGGGTGCCCGGCGATGGGGAATTCAGTTCGAATGCAAGACATCTGGGACTGACGCAACCAGCGGGATGTATCACAAGGACAAGTAGAGTCGAGTCGTTCGATGGCCGGCTGAAAGTCCTCAGTCGCATGACCGAGGGGCAGGCAATGGCGGAAGTCGTGGTGAAGGTGGGCAATTTAGAATTCGTGTCGGCGATCACCGAAGGCTCTGTCGAAAATATGGGCATTAGGATTGGCGAGGCCGTGACGGTTGCGGTAAAAGCAACTGATGTGATCGTCGGAAAATAATCCTGCGTCGGCCCTCAGCGGAGCTGATCCGGTACAACCATATCGGGCGTGGACGAGACAATGAACTGGATTGCGATTTGGGTGACTTTTAAGCTGGCTGCGCTCACGGCGCTGATCCTCTTGGTTGTCGGACTGCCTATTGCTT
>JBDTWG010000132.1:0-8973 GCA_040006855.1 Nitrospira sp. | reverse complement strand
AAGACAAATCGAGGAACAAACCAAGGCGGTGAATGACGCACGCCGAAGGCTGAACCCGCTCGCTAATCAGTTGCCCGCGGCCGCGGTGAAGAAGCGAGGTAGATCTCTCTAATCGGTTCCCGACTGTTCCGCCGAGCCTTGGCGACTTTGCCAGGGCTTTGTCGTGTCTGGACCCATCAACAGCGTACACGGCTCGCGTGGGGGTTGGGTTTGGTGCCCTTGGGGATGTCACCCGTAAAAAATTCCGAGGGCAGGCTCACCAGCAACTGTTCTTCACGAACCTGCCCCTGAACCGGGTGCGTGCCTTTACAGCCGCCACCACCGACATATTCGTCCATATCCGGCGTTCTTCGTTCACCTACCAAACCGAACATGGTTCCGATCACTGTAATGCTCTTCAATTCGAAATGCTCATACGTCCCCTTGAGGATCGGAGCAGGACACACACCCGAGCCGTCACGAGAATTCTCCGCCTTGGTTGGGATATTGGTCAGCACCCGAGGCGGCGGCGAGGCTTCATCCAGCGGCCAACTAAATTCGAACTCCACCTGCTTCGTCACATTGGCCATCGCGGAACCGCCGATAAATTGGTTGTCTCGCTGAAATATACCCACCACCTTGTACTTTGAGAAGGTAATCTTCTGGCGCGAGGAACTCTTCACCAGCCAGCCAATGGCCCCCTTCACTCGTGTCTCTGTGCCCGGACTCGCGCTGGCGTCTCCAGTCACTGACCACAAACAGATTCCAGAAATCAGCAACGCCCACAGAATTTTCACGACTCGCTCCTTTTTTGGTCGGGGGACCTCCAACAGAACACACCCCGATCCCCGCAACCCACAACATTTTCAGCCCCAATGTGCCACTCACACTCTCAGCCCGGCGTTCGGCTTCCGCTCTACGGGAAACTTCCGTTCGCGCCAGGCATCGAGACCGCCTACCAGAGGACGCACTCGATGGATGCCTTTCTTCTTCAAGAGAAATGCAGTCCTGGCACTGGACACTTCATTTGGGCAGGTGCAATAGAGTACGACGTCTCGATCTCGCGGAATCTCGTGATGACGGTGCTCAATCTCTTCCATCGTGAAGTTAATCGCTCCGGGAATCGTCTCGGGATCGAGGTCCAGGGCGAGTGGATGCCGAACATCGACCACGCTGATGGCCTCTCCGGCATCCATCCGTTGCTTCAGTTCTTCCACTGAAATGTTGGCCATCCGCAGGTGGCGCAAAAACTTCTGCCGATGATAGTACTTATACCCGATGAAGACCCCCGCCACGACAAGCAGCATGGCCAGCAGCCACCCACCAGCCTGATCGAACAGACCGACCAACTGTTCCAGTTGATTGCTGAACAACGCGCCGACACCGGCACACACGCCCGCCCAGATCAACGTGCCCCCCACGTCGTACAGAACAAACGTGGAGGCGGTCATCCCGACAATGCCCGCGAGAGGTGGCGCCACGGTGCTGAACCCGGGAATGAACTTCGCCAGAAGCAGCGCACGCGGCCCGTTCCTATGAAACATGTTCTCCGTGTCTCGGACGCACGAATCCGGCTCAAGCGAGAGACGACACAGAAACCCCAACACCTTTCCACCCTTGATACGGCCGAGGTAGTACCAGGCAATGTCCGGCGGAAGCGAGGCCGCAACCGGAATGAGTAGCGCGGTGGCGACGCTCATCTTACCGGCGCTCACGAGCGCACCTGCCGCGATCAGGAGTGGAATGGCTGGTATGGGCACACCGAGCTGCTCGACGAAAATCACCCAGAACAGCACCGTGGCACCGTGATCCGCGAGGAATTGCAGGGCATTCATTGAAGGATTCCTCCCATGATTCACGCGCTGCGAAAGCGCGTCACCCGGGTAAACACGATCGCGGCAAAGGGGAGCGCTAGACCGAGCACCATTTGCACGACGAGTAACGTTCCGAGCTGAGTATAGTCTTCTGGCATTTGAAGCACGTGGGTTACCGGATCCCGCACTTCGCGTGTCACAACGAATGCTTGGTTCAGATACTTGGTGCCGAGCTGGCTCAGGGACAGGGCAAGATTGGTGAACGAGGCCATCACAGCGAAATAGGTGGCTTTCAGATTCGCCGGTGCAGAATTGGCGATCCAAGCCAGCATGGGAATCATGGAGATTTGGCCGAGCGGGGATTCCAACGCCGTATTCACCAAGGCGATAAAGCGCGCATCGATCACGCCGCCGGTCAGCGCCGCGGTCCACTGGTGCAAGCCGTAATACATACTGACAATGGGCAGTCCCAACAGGAACGCCGCGGCAGTTAAAAATCCCACCACGTAGGCGATGGACCGTTCAGCCATAAAGCGGCGAAACACAAACATGCCGACGAGGGTCAGCGCGCTGCCGATGAGCGACAGCACCGAGAGAAACTGTTGATCGAATTTCAGTTTGTCGATCATCCACCAGGTGGCGCCATCACCGGGACCGGGTATGGCACGGAAGGCAAAGATGACCAGCGCCGTGCCCAGAAGAATGTGCTTCGCCTCAGGCGCCAGCTCGCGGGTCAGTCGCACCATGAGAAAGCATACGATCCCCATCGACCCGGCAAAGACGATTTCTTCATTGTACGGAAAATCTCCGAATCCGATCGTCAGCGTAAAGACCACGAATGCCAGACTGCCGCCCAGAATCCACCAATTGGGCCTGGTGGTTTCATTCGGTCTGTCCGTCAAGGCGGCAACTTGCGCAGCCGTCATGCCCTGCCTGAGAAGTCGTCGTTTCTCGCGCACTCGCAGGAAGGACGCCGCGATCACGCCTAGAACCGACACGGCCGGAATGACCAGTGCCATCAGATAGACCTGCTGGTAAATTTCGGCGATCTGCTCTTTGGGTAAATTCTCCACGCCGGTGAACAGGTACAGGTTGATGACCGCGACCAGAATGCCGCCGCCGATAATGGCCACCCGCCCCAAGGTCTGCATGGTGGTATGCATGAGCTTGAGCCTGGCTTCACCTATGGGCTGACCCTGTTCGTCGATTCTAGGTACCGCCTCAACCGTCATGGCATCAGCCACCGTGTCCTGGATGACGTAGCCGACCGGGGCGAGCAAGACACTCAAGACATACCAGATCTCGGCAGGCATCATGGCTGCCATCGCCTCGCGATGGCCGATGAGACCGACCATGATCAGTAGACTCACGGCGATCACGCCCGCGCCGAAATACACGAGCAGACTTTTCCAGCGCCACAGAAGATCGACGAGATGACCGAAGGGCATTTTGAGCGCCCAGGGGATGCCGGCCCAGAATCCCAGCGCCGCGAGGAATGCCGCGGACAGGCCCAGATAGTCTTTGACGAAAAAGGTCCCCACGATGCCGGTGAGGCCTGAGATGCCGGCAGCCATATAGACCATGAGGGGCGGCAAATACGAAAGCCGGAACTCACGCGCGAGTTCCAAGATGTTGCGGTCGATCCAGTCGTAAACGGTCGTCATGCGGACACTCATTCCTTCTTGCGTCTCAGGTACCGGGTACAGAGCGCGTTGCGCGAGCCGTTCGTCACTTTACACGATGTCGGAGAGAATGTGGATCCGATCAAAAATGAAAAAGGCTGGGGCCTACCGACCCCAGCCTTCTCTCCGGAGAGCCCTGAGTCCTATTCGGGAAATTCCGTCGGGGCGGTGACCTGCTGCCAGCCCTCGCCGTTGAGCGATCTCAGAAAGGCGACCACATCCTGCTGTTCCGACTCGTTGAGCTCCAGCGGAATAACCGTATTGTCCTGGTGCGGATTCTGAATCCCGCCTTGGTTGTAAAAGGCCACAACCTCTTCCAGCGTCCCAAACCGTCCGTCATGCATGTATGGGGCGGTACGCGAAATTTCCCGCAGGGTCGGCGTCTTGAAGGCGCCAATGTCCTCGGCGTTCTTGGTCACCATGTAGCGGCCTAAGTCCACTTGGTTCGTATCCCAGCCGATACCGAGGTTGTGAAACTTCTCGTCCGAAAAATTGAACCCCGAGTGGCAGCGCGTGCAACGTGCTTTCCCTCGAAACAATTCCAACCCTCGCTGGGCGGAGGGGGTCAAGGCCTGCTCGTCCCCGCCGAAATCGAACCGGTCGGCCGGACTATTCCCGGAGACCAGAGTCCGTTGAAAGCTGGCGATCGCCTTCCCGATATTCTTTTCGGTAATGTCTTCCGCGAATACCTCTTTGAAGAGCTGTCTGTACCCGCTCAACTTCTTCATCTTTGTCGTCATTTCGTCATAGTCGAGAAAGCCATGCTCGACGGGGTTGATGAATGGCCCGGTCGACTGCTCCTCCAAGGTCTGAGCCCGCCCATCCCAGAATTGCACTGTGCTGTACACGCGATTGATCGCCGTCGGCGCACTCCGGCCTCCTTGCAGTCGATTGATTCCCTGTGATACGGCCTGCCCATCAGTAAAGGCCAGCCCGGGCATGTGGCAGTTGGCACAGGCCACCGTATTCGTCTTGGACAGTCGCTTGTCGAAGAAGAGTATCCGTCCAAGCTCGATTTTCTTGGCCGTCTGAGGATTATCGGCCGGGATATAGGTCGCAGGATCCTCCAGCCCCAGCAGGACGCCTTGCGATTCCACCTGGGGCGGGGACTGTCCCTGAGGCTCTGCACCCCCAACCCCAAAATCGGGCAAGAGAGCCATCATGCCAATCGCTACAATGCCGCTACCCGCCATCCACAATGTCCTCCGCCTCGTCGCCATAACTTCCTCCTTGTCGACTGGGATGGAAACCCCTATCCACTGTCTGGGGAAAGATTACTCGCTGGCATCATGATCAGTCCAATTGATAAGCTATTCGATGTTGATTAGTTGAACTTATGGACGGAGGAACCACCGGTGACCCTGACGGAGTTGCAGTACATCGTGATCCTGGCGCAGGAGCACCACTTCGGTCGAGCGGCGGATCGAGCGTTCGTGACGCAACCGGCGCTCAGTTTGGCGATCAAGAAGCTGGAGGATGAACTCGGGGTGGCGATTTTTGAGCGGCGGAAGAATCACGTCGCCCTCACGCCCCTGGGAGAACAGATCATCCATCAAGCTCAACGCGTGCTGGAGGAAGCCGACCAGATAAAGCTCCTCGCCGCGCAAGGCAAGAATCAGCTGGTGGGAGCATTACGGTTGGGTGTCATCGCGACGGTGGGACCATACCTCCTACCGGACTTGATCCCGATCCTGCATAAACGAGCGCCGGACATGCCGCTGGAAATCGAGGAGAATTTAACGGTCAACCTGACGGCCATGCTCAAGAGCGGCAAGTTGGACGTGATCATGATCGCCCTACCGTTTGAGGAGCCAGGGATCTTCACGCAAGCCCTGTATGATGAGCCATTCAAGGCAGTCGTCCCATCCGACCATCGATTGGCGAAGAGGACGAAGATCGATGCCGCATTGTTGACGAGTGAGCGAGTCCTGTTGCCCCATGCCGGGCATTGTTTCCGGCAGCAGGTGTTGCAGAGCTGTCCTGAACTCAGTCGCTCTGACACCGAGAGCCTGCAGGGCAACTCGCTGGAAACCATTCGCCAGATGGTCGCGTCGGGGCTCGGTATTACGGTCATGCCCTGCAGCGCGGTCACCGCCAAACATCACAACAAGCGGCTGGCCGTTTTGGAGTTTATGAAACCGGTACCGGAGCGACGCATCGCCTTGGCGTGGCGCAAGGGATTCGCGCGACCGGCGGTCATCACGGTGATCCAGGATGCAGTGGGAGCGATGACTATTCCAGGCCTGGTGGCAATCGGCCCGGTACGTTAAATCGTCGGGTCAGAAAGGATGGGCATGGCCGAGTCAACCCGAATCAGCACGCATGTCCTCGACATTGCGCTCGGACGACCGGCTGAGGGCATTCCCTTACTCTTGGAACTCCAGGGACTCGCCGGGATATGGAAACAGGTTGGCAAGAGCCGGACGGATGTGGATGGTCGCAGCGGCGCCCTTTACCCGCCGAGCCTACGTCCTCAGACTGGGACTTACCGCCTGACCTTCGAAGTGTCCGGCTATTTCCGGTCACAGAATGTGACTAGTTTCTACCCCGAAGTGGTCGTCATCTTCAGCTTGCGTGACGCTGCACAGCCGTATCACATTCCGTTGCTTTTGAGCCCCTTCGGATACAGCACCTATCGCGGCAGCTGAGGCATACCTACGGTCAGCCCGTTGTGTTATTCACGGGCCCCCGCAGACAGAAGAATTTCGGTCATGGCCTGATAGCCTTTCTGCTTGGCGTGTCGCAGGGGAGTCACGCCATCGTGATCGGCAAGGTTGAGGTCTGCTCCGGCAGCCGCCAGCAATCTGACGATCTCCTGTTGCGTCGCGCCACCGTCACTGAGCACGCTGGCTTCCAGCAGCGCGGTCCATCCGAACCGGTTGACGTGATTCACGTCGATGCTCGTCTTCAATAACTCTCGCACCACCTCCACGTGCCCACGCTCGCAGGCCGGAATCAAGGCGGTGCCCCCATAGCGGTTATACCGCGTGAAATCCGGGTGGGCCTTGAGGGTCAGTCTGAGAATGTCCAGATATCCACTCGCGCCGGCCAGCAACAATGGGCTGTTTTGCATGGCATCCTGGGCATTCACATCAGCGCCGGACTCAATCAAGAGTTTCGCCACCTCGACATGGTCTTCATAGGTTGCCGCCATCAATGCCGTGCGACCCTGGGCATTGCGGGCTTGAACGCCGGCGCCTCTCTTCAACAGTTGCCGTGCAACCACGACATCGTTTCGCTGCGCCGCCACAATTAATGCTTGGTCCAGGTCGGCAGAAGACGACTCAGCGCCGGCCATGCCGAGAGCGACCATGAAGAGACCGGCGCAAGCTGTGACAAACATTCCTCTCATTGAGTCCCACCTTGCTCCCGCCGCTGAACCAAGTCTCGCAGCGCAGCCTTCATCTGCAATTGAGGCAGATGCATGCGGCCGCCATGGCCGGCCAACACCCATTCAAAGGGGTGATGCGCGAGAGTCGCAATGGACTGACGCAGGGCCGCTGCATCCCACACCAACTGCCGCGGTGAATCCAGTCGGAAATGCTCCGGGTCCCACCAGAGGTGATCGCCGGTGAACAGGAACCGGACGCGGTAGAGAAGACACATGCTGCCCGCCGTATGGCCCGGAACCGGAATGATCGTGAATTCAGGTGAAAAAAGACGCGACTCAAATTCTTCGATGACCTCTTCCGCATCCGGCATGGCATGAACATCCTTGCGATGAATGATCCGCTTCGCGCCGAACCGTTTCGCATAGCGGGCCGCATCCGCGACGTCGTCCTCATGCGTCAGAAAAATATAGGCCACCCCGCCCATGCGCTCAAAGGCGTCGACCAACGGTTTGAGATAACGCGGCGAGTCGATCAACCAATTGCCCCCCGCATGCCGCACATAAAAGCTATTGGCACCGAATGACTTTTCCGAGTTAAACCCACAGTAGTACACCTCGTCTTCCACCGGGAGGGGAAAATCCGCCTTGGTTTCGCTGAGCCATGCCGCATCACTCTGTTCGGTTCCGATCGAGCCGGTCGGGCAGGCCAGTAACGCGCGATAGGCCTGGCGCATCTCCGTATCACCGGCCGGTTGGTGAACCACCGCCGAATATTCGCCGACCTCCTCGAAACTCCTCGGAGCCAGTTGACGACAGGTGTCGCAATTGATGCAGGTAGTGTCGACGTAGAAATTTCCCGGACGATTCGTGTCCAGCCGTTTGTGCGGATCAGCCATTGGATGCTCGCTTCGCCGACTTCTTCACCATCGAGTCCGCCAGACGAATAACCTTCGCTGCTTCAGAGGCACGCCAGAGATACCAGGCCGCCGTGGTGCGATAGGGCTTCCAGCGCTCACCATAACGCCACACGTCCTTGGGAGTTGGCATTTCGTCGAGGTCATACACGAGACGGAATCCATTGCGCACCCCAAAGTCGTCGACGGGCAACACGTCAGGGCGCCCGAGATGGAAGATCAACAGCATCTCAACCGTCCATCGTCCGATGCCCCGCACCTCAGTCAGCCGTTCGATAATGGCCTCGTCGTCGAGCAATTGGATAGCACGGGAGGTCGGCACGGTTCCATCCATCGTCTTCGCCGCCAAGTCCCGGAGCGCGGCAATCTTGGCATGAGAAAAGCCGGCGCTTCGAATCATCTCCGACGTGGTCGCCAATACCTCGGCCGGACGGGGAAACCGTCGACCTGGAAAGAGGGCGACGAACCGTTTCAGAATACTCTCGGCGGCCTTGGCATGAAGTTGTTGATAGGCAATGGCGCGCGCCAGCGACTCAAACGGCGAACGCCCGACCCGCAGCGCCAGCGCATAGGGCCCGACCTCGGCGATCACGCGCTTCATGACCGGATCGATCTTGGACAGATGCGTAATTTCCGGTGAATGCCTGCTCATCCGAACCTCCATGTACCGATCACTGACTCTCTAGCAGGCTGCGGAAGCACTCGATTGTTGCGTCATACGTCGCGCTTCGCACACGGGCCGTCTCGCGTCAGTATAGCCCGCAGGATGCGCAAAAAGACCGTCCAGCAAGGCCGCAACGAGGTGCACGGCGCGATGAATAAAGAGCGCCACGTTTGTGCACGCCGGCGAGACGGTGAGCCGGCAGTGTCTTTCAGTCGCCGCTGGCGGACTTTTTCCGCATCCTGCTAGGCCGTGATCGCGTCGGCTTCGATTTCGACCAGCATGTCCGGATCGATCAACCGCTTCACCTCTACCATAGTCGTCGCCGGTCTGATCGAACCGAAGATTTCTCCATGGGCCCGCCCCACTTCCTGCCATTGCTCGATATTCGCCATATAGATGCGTGTGCGAACCACATCCGCCATCGACGCACCGGCCTGTGCCAACGCCGCTTCAATCGTCTTTAGCGTCTGAATGGTTTGTGCGTAGGGATCGCCTTTACCGACGAGTCCCGCAGGCGTCATGGCCGTCGTCCCAGAGACCTGCACGGACTGGCCGACTCGTACCGCTCGCGAATAGCCGATCTTGCCTT
>JBDTWG010000131.1:0-9045 GCA_040006855.1 Nitrospira sp. | reverse complement strand
AAATGGAAGAGTCGCAGTCCCGCCCGGAGGGAGCGCTCGCGCATTACCAAGACCTGATGAAGAATTATCCCAACTCGCCCTTCACGAGTGAAGCTGCCGTTCGCGTGAAGGTGTTGGAAGTGAAGAAGTCTCCGGATAGTCCCCCGACCGGTGTCACGCCTGCTCCGGCAGCCAGTGCACCTGCCCCTCAGCCTGAGTCGCCAGCCAAGACCTTGGGCAAATCTGTAACACCGACATCCAAAAAGAAGCCGTAGCCGTTCGCCCGCGAGTAAGGATGGGGTCGTGTGGACGGGTTAATGTGCGATGACGAGGCGGCTCCCTGCCTTGATGGTGGGGCCGGTGAGGTTGTTGTTGGTCTTGAGGGCTTTGACGGAGATCTTGAAACGCTTGGCGATCTTCTCAAGCGAGTCCCCCACGCGGACGCGATACCAGTGTCCAGAGTCAGGCTCGTTCCTGATTTGCCGTACTTTAACTGGGACCGGGAGTGGCGCGAACTTATGGGTCGGAGCGCGATCTAGCAGATGCTCCACCTTCTCCCTGGTACCAACCGGAACCTTGAGGTGATATTCGGCATCGTCAGGTGGCGTGGCATCTCGCCGCAATTCCGGATTGAGGACCTTCAATTCCTGATAGGAGATCCCTGTCAGATTCGCGATGGCTTTGAAGTGGATGGGGCGTCGCACGACGACTTCTTCAAATTCGTGTGGTCGGATCTCATTCTGTGGAAATCCGTAACGATCAGGATTTTTGGCGATAATCGTCGCGGCCATAAAGCGAGGCACGTATTCTTTCGTCTCCCGCCGGATCAGACGAGTCTTGGCGATGTCTGAAAAACTTTCTGCCTGAGCGGTATGCAGGGCCCGCATCACCTTGCCTTCGCCGGCATTGTAGGCAGCCATTGCCAGAGGCCAGGTTCCGAATAAGTCGTACAAGTCTCGCAAATAGCGTGCTGCGGCAACGGTCGACTTGACGGGGTCCCGTCGTTCATCCACATAGCTGTCTACCCGCAAACCATAAACTTTCGCCGTGCCCTTCATGAATTGCCACGGCCCGGCCGCGCGTGCGCGTGAGTAGGCGTGAGGGTTGAATCCGCTTTCTACCAGTGACAGATAGATGAGATCGCTTGGAAGCTGGAACTCGGAGAAGATGCTGTCGACCAACGGTCGATAATGGCTGAGGCGGATGAGCCATTGTTCAAACCGATTACGGATCGACACGTTAAAAAAGCGAATGTGGCCTTGCACGGAAGGGTCGAGCACAATGGGCACATTGTACGCCGTCGCTTCCTCTGACTCCTGACCTTGTGAGGCAGCAGCCTCCTGGATCACCTCTGCAGGAGGCGTCAGCAGATCAGCAAATCTGGCGGTAGTGCCGCTGAGAGGTTTAAGTTGAAGGAGTGCTTCCGCCGGCGGGACTTCTGTGGACGGCTCGCTGGCGACGGCTGTTGGGTTTTCAGCCGCCTCGCTTTCTGCCGCGGTGAGGCGATCCTCTTCATCCAATAAGTAGTCGGGCTCTTGAAAGGGCTGAACGTCCTGTGTGGTCGGGTCTGAGACTTGGGGGCGATCGGCCTGAAGCAGGATCGGCTCCTCGGCCTGTGTGACGACTGAGGTGGACAAGCAGATTACAGAAGTGCAGAAAAAAAACAGGTTGCGGAATCCGGCGCCCGGGAATCGAGCATACATAAGAGCACCCACAAATTGTTCAGGAGAAATGTCGGTTGCTGAGTCTTAAAAGGTAGACTATCGAGGAGGGTACAACTTGTCAAGAAATTGAGGAAGTTGGGTTCCCATCCAAATTTTTCATTGCGAGTAACTTACAGGTTCAGGTGGCGTGCAAAACACTGAGGAATTGTCTCCTCACGGAGTGCATTGAACTCTCTGAAAAGATAAGCATCTTCACGCTCCGTTCCTTGACACCTCAGGGGGGCTATGGTAGCGTACGCCCCTTCCAAATCCCTGACATTGTTCGTTCCGTATAGTGAGGAGGTTCGTTCCATGCTCAAACGGTATTTGCTGGCTCCCGGACCCACCCCCGTTCCTCCGGAGGTGCTACTGGCGATGGCCAGACCGATGATTCATCACCGGGCTCCTGAATTCGACAAGCTCTTCGGTGAAGTCCGTGAGGACTTGAAGTGGTTGTTTCAGACCAGGAACGACGTGTTGATTCTCGCGGCATCCGGGACAGGAGGCATGGAAGGATCAGTCTCGAATTTCTTATCTCCAGGAGATAAAGCCCTCACAGTGAATGGCGGCAAGTTCGGGGAGCGATGGACCAAGCTTTGTAAGGCGTTCGGCGCGCAGGTGACCGAGTTGAAGGTCGAATGGGGACATGCGGTGGATCCTCAGGCCGTTGCCGATGCGTTGAAGAAGGATCCCTCCATTAAAGCGGTATATGTGCAGGCGAGCGAAACTTCCACGGCAGTGGCGCACGATGTCAAAGCCTTGGCCGATATCGTCAAGGGGTATGAGGAGACTATTCTGGTGGTGGATGCGATCACTGCCCTGGGGGTCCTTGACCTCAAGACCGATGCCTGGGGCCTCGACGTGGTCATTACCGGATCGCAGAAGGCCTTGATGTTGCCACCGGGGCTGGCCTTTGCCAGTGTGAGTGAGAAGGCCTGGCGATTGGCCGAAAAGGCGAAGAACGCGGCGTTTTATTTCAATTTTAAGCGAGAGCGGGAAAATCAGCAGAAGAGTACGACCGCGTATACGCCGGCCGTGTCGCTCATTCTGGGACTGAAAGAAGTGATGAACATGTTGAAGGCGGAGGGATTGGAGGCAGTCTTCGCCCGTCATGCCATGTTAGCGACGGCGATGCGTGAAGGCGTCAAGGCTGCCGGGCTTGCCATTTTTCCTCAGGAGCGTCCGAGTGATGCATTGACCGCCATTGTCGCTCCGCAAGGTGTGGATGGTCAGGCGGTCTATAAGAATTTGCGGACTCAGTACGGCATGACGGCTGCAGGTGGCCAGGATCACCTGAAGGGCAAGATCTTCCGTATTTCGCATATGGGCTATATTGATAGTTTTGACGTCATCACTGCCTTGGCGGCGGTGGAGATGGTCATCAAGGGACTCGGCTATCCCATGAAACTCGGCAGTGGGGTGGCGAAGGCTCAAGAAATTATTATGGGAAAGTCCTAGACTCACTGTCAGGTAAGGCACCACGACAATGAAAATTTTGGTCAGCGATAGTCTCTCGAAGCAGGGTGTGGAGGTGTTGGAGAAGGCCGGCTTTACAGTCGTGGTGAAGACCAAGCTGCCCAAAGAGGAGCTGCTGAAAGAGATTGCGGATGCGGATGGCTTGATTGTCCGTTCTGGGACCAAGGTCACGGCAGAAGTCATCGCCGCGGCCGGTCGATTGAAAGTGGTTGGGCGAGCCGGTTCCGGGTTGGACAATGTCGACACCCCCGCCGCAACTCGTCGCGGCATCGTCGTTATGAATACCCCTGGCGGCAACACCGTGACGACCGCCGAGCATACGATGGCCATGATTTTTTCGATGTCCCGTCGCATTCCACAAGCCACCGCTTCGACCAAAGCGGGGAAGTGGGAAAAAGAAAAGTTCATGGGCGTGGAGTTGTACAACAAGGTGCTCGGGATTGTCGGTGTCGGACAAATCGGCGGATATCTCACCAAGCTTGCCCAGGGAGTCGGCATGCAGGTAATGGCATATGATCCCTATCTGGCGGAGGAACGGGCTCAGAAGATGGGTGTGACTATCGTTGAGCTGGATGAACTCTTTCGCCGGGCGGATGTGATCTCGGTACACACGCCGCTTACCCCGGAAACCAAGGCGCTCATTAATGCGCAAGCCATTGCCAAGATGAAACCAGGAGTGATGATTGCCAACTGCGCGCGTGGCGGTATTGTTCACGAAGGGGATCTTTGCGAGGCGCTCAAATCCAAAAAGGTCGCCGCCGCAGCCTTTGATGTGTTTGAGGACGAGCCCGTGAAACCGGACAACCCGCTCTTGGCGCTGGACAATTTTATTTGCTCACCACACATCGGGGCCTCTACAACGGAGGCGCAGGAAAACGTAGCCGTTGGGATTGCGGAGCAGATCGTTGAGTATTTCACCAAAGGGATCGCTCGTGGCGCGGTGAACATTCCTTCCGTGTCGCCCGAGCTGCTGCCGCAGCTCCAGCCGTATCTCTCGCTTGGGGAACGCGTGGGGCTATTGCAGGCGCAGCTGTTGGAGGGTGGGTTGGAACGGTTGACGGTCGAGTATAGCGGGGAAGTCGCTGGATTGAATGTGGCGCCTTTGACCATTGCTGTTTTGAAGGGGCTTCTGACTCCTATCCTTGAAGATCCGATCAATTATGTGAATGCTCCCATCGTCGCTAAAGAACGCGGCATCGAAGTCAAAGAGGTCAAGAGCAATGATGCCGGCGATTTTACCAGCGTGATCCGAGTACGCGTGGAAGCCGGAAAGAAATCTCACCAGGTGGCCGGGACATTGTACAGTCGTAAGGATCCACGCATTATTGAAATCGACCAGTTCAAGGTGGAAGTGGTGCCGGATAACCATCTGCTGTTGATTTTGAATGAGGATCGTCCAGGCGTGATTGGCACGGTGGGCCATGTACTGGGGGACCACAATATCAATATCGCGCGCATGCAGTGTTCACGAGAAGAACGCGGCGGAAAAGCTTTATTGATTTTCGGGCTCGATGCGCCGCTTCCGACCTCAGTGCTGGATCACATTAAGAGCAGCAAGCACATCCTTTCCGTGAAGGTCGCCGACCTGTCGAAAGGCTTGTAGATTGCCCCGCAGTCGACCATGGGCTCTCTGTCGTTGAAGGCTCCTTCTTCTCCCACCTCTCGTGTGGCAGGTCAGGAACGGTCGCTGATTCCTGTGGGGATGAGCACCATCCTCCCTGAGGCTGCGCGACGCATTCGACACCTTGAACAGACGCTCCTTTCCGTTCTGGCCCGGGGGGGCTATGAAGAGATCATCCTGCCGATGTTCGAGTACCTCGACGTGCTCGCGCCGGGACTGGAGTCCGACCTCATTGAAAAGAGTTATCAGTTTGTCGATCGGGCAACGGGCCGGCTGATGTTGCTGCGCCCCGATGCGACTGCGCAGATTGCGCGGACCATCGCCATGGGCATGATGGGCAAGAGACTTCCGCTGCGCCTGTGTTATCGCACCTCGGTCTTTCGCTACGAACGTGAACATGCCGGACGCGATCGGGAAATTTTTCAGGTCGGGGCCGAACTCATTGGGGTGGAGGGGGTGGCCGGAGATGCAGAGGTTCTGACACTTCTGCTTGAGTGTCTGACCCGGGTAGGTCTGTCCTCGTTCAAAGTCGCGGTGGGCCATGTTGGATTTTTTACAGCCTTGCTTGTCCGATCCGGCTTGTCGACAGAGGGGCAAAAGCGTGCCGAGCAGGCGGCTGCGAGGAAAGATATGCCCCTCCTGGAGAATTTGCTCGCGCGGGACGGGGTGACCCGACCGACGGCGCGAGTCATTTTGGAAGCGTTGGAGCTTTGCGGTGGACCGGAGGTGTTGACACGGGGACGGAAGTTAGTGGGACACGATCGAACGCTCTTGCGACCGCTCGATCGGCTCGCCCAGGTCTACGAACGGCTCCTTTCGCCGGGCCGGCAGGCGGTGATGATTGATCTCGGCGAATTCCGGGGTTTTGAATATTACGATGGAATTGTCTTCGATGTATTTGCGCCAGGCATCGGAGCAGAGTTGGGTGGAGGGGGACGCTACGACCATTTGTTGGGCCGTTTCGGCCGCGCCGCCGCGTCCACGGGATTCGCCCTCGATGTGGACCGCCTGTTTCGAGCCATTGATTTGTCGGGAGATCCTGTACTGTCTCGTTCCGCGGCTTTTTCCACGGATCAACCAAAGCCTGTGTCCGTGTCGGCACGTGAGCGGCGAAGGAGCCGAACATGAAAGCGCTCTCCGCTGTCGATCTGACGTCTCCCAAATTGCCGCCACAGAATGTCGAGGCCGAACAGTCGGTTCTCGGCGCAATCCTGTTGGACAACACGGCGATGGCCAAGGCTATGGAAATCTTGACGGATGAGGAATTCTACCGCACCGCGCACCGCAAGATTTACCAGGCGATGTTGGAACTGTCGGATCGTGGAGAAGTGATCGACCAGATCACCTTGACGGAGAGTCTGAAGGGCCGTTCAGAACTCGACGCCGTCGGTGGATCGGCCTATCTGGCGGAGCTGGTGCAAGCGGTGCCGACGGCCGCCAACGTCCGGTATCATAGCAAGATCGTGCGCGATAAGGCTCTCTTGCGAGGACTCATTCAGACCTCGACGGAGGTGATTACCCGTGGTTATGACGGCACGGCGGCGGTGGATGAGTTGCTTGATTTTGCCGAACGTTCGGTGTTCAGTCTGGCGCAAGGAAAGCTCGACCGATCTTTCACACCGGTGAATCAGATCATCAAGGAAAGTCTTGATGTCGTGGATCGACTGTCCAAGCGGAAGGAGCGTGTGACTGGCGTGCCGACCGGTTATATCGATCTGGATGATCTGACCGCCGGATTGCAGCCCTCGGACTTGATCGTCATTGCCGGCCGTCCCAGCATGGGGAAGACGAGTCTTGCGCTGGGGATGGCGCAGCATGCCGCACTCCATAGCGGAACCGTCGTCGGGATTTTCAGCCTTGAAATGTCGAAACCTCAACTCGTGCTTCGTATGTTGAGTTCCGAGGCCCGCGTCGATGCACACGCGCTCCGGACCGGCAGGTTGCAAAAGGAAGACTGGTGGCGGCTGGCTGAGGCGGCCGGTAAATTGGAACAGGCGCCGATCTTTATCGATGATTCGGGCGCCGTGACGGTTCAACAGATGCGTGGAAAGGCCCGGCGGCTCAAGGCTGAGCGCGGTCTCGATTTGCTGATCGTGGACTATCTGCAGCTGATGCAGGGAAAGAGTGATTCAGAGTCGAGGCAGCAAGAAATTTCCGACATTTCGCGTTCATTAAAAAGTCTTGCGAAGGAGCTCAACGTTCCCGTTATCGCGCTTTCGCAGCTCAGTCGTGCTGTCGAAGCCCGAAAACCGCCCATTCCCATGTTGGCCGACCTGCGAGAGAGCGGCGCTATCGAGCAAGATGCCGATGTAGTGATGTTCATTTATCGCGAAGAAGTCTACGAGCCCGGCACGGAGCGGAAGGGGATTGCTGATATTCTAGTCAGCAAACATCGAAATGGCCCGATTGGAAAACGAGAATTATTCTTTCACGATCGATTTGCCAAATTTGAGAATCTCGAGACCCGCGAGGTCGTTTGACGCTTCCTTTCTCGGGCCGGTATAATTCAAAAATATTTTGTTCACTTCCTCAGGCACTCCTTACAATTGAGCTGGCGACTGTGCAAAGATTGCGTGAAGATTTTCTCCTACCGCATGCCCCGAGAGGGAGTGTCAGTGTGAGAAGGGCAACCTTCGTGCTGGCCGTCCTCTCCTGTTTTGCCTCGGCTTGTCAGAGTACACCGCCATCCCGCACCGTTCCACCTGCAATTCCGGCGGTCGCGTCAGGGCCTTCTCGCGCGATTTCCCCCCTGTCTGATTCACGGGCATCGTATCACTTCCTGCTCGGGTACCAGGCTGAATTGGAACAGGAGACGGAACAGGCGATCAAGGAATATCAGCTGGCGCTGCAAACGGATACGTCATCCAATTATCTGAAAGCACGATTGGCTGTCCTCTACTTCACCACGGGCGATGTGCCGACGGCCGTGCGGTACGCCGATGAGGTCGCAGATGTACCTGGCTTGGATGCACAGATGCTCGGCCAAATCGGCGGCATGTATGCCGCTGCGGGGAAACCGGATCAGGCGTTGCGGTTGTTCAATCGTGCTGTCGAGCAGGAACCCCAGCGAAGCGAACACTATTTCGCCAAAGGCTTGTTGTTGGCCAATCAGAAACACTATGCCGAAGCAGAGAGCACCATTCGCTCCGGGATCAAGGTGAGTCCAGATTCGGCGGTCGGGTATTACTATTTGGGCCGCATCAGCGTTGAGGCACGAGATTTTGACAAAGCGACGACGCATTTCGAGCAGGCAGTGACATTGAACGCGGCGTTTGAGCCAGCCTATGTAGCCTTAGGCTCAGTGTATGAAGCCAAGCAGGACCGCGATAAAGCAATCGGCGTCTATCGCCGCTACCTGCAAGGGGTCAATCCAAGAAATCGGGAAATCCGGCATCATCTGATTCGCCTGCAGGTCTCGGCGAAACAGTATGATGAAGCGCTTCACGAGTTGGAAGGTATGCTGGCGGAGGATCCCTCTGATCTTGACGCTCAACTTCGAATGGGGCTCGTGTACGGAGAGCAGAAGAATTACCCCAAAGCGATTCAACAGTTGAATCAGATTCTCACGGTGCGTCCGGCGGAGCTTAAGGTCCGTGACTACTTAGGGTATCTGTACGAAGAGACCAAGGACTACCCGAAAGCCATGGAAGCCTATCGTCACAATCTCACGCTTGAGCCCGCGTATTTCGAGGGGCATCTCCACCTGGGCGTCTTGCAGTACCGGCTGAAGCAGTATGCGGACGCGATTGAGCACCTTCGGGAAGCCAGTCGCTTGAATCCCAAGCAGCCGGAATCTTACATTGTACTCGGACTCTCGCATTTTCAGTCTGAGCAGTATGAGCCATCCCTTCAGGCCTTTCTGGAAGGGATTCGTTACAATCCGGACAATGCGGACCTTCATTTCAACGCAGGGACGGTATACGACAAATTGAACCGTTTTGATGACGTGGTGAAGTCGATGCAGACGACTCTCACGTTGGACCCTCACCATGCGGATGCGTTGAATTATCTTGGATATAGCTACGCGGAGCGTGGCGTGAAAATCGAAGAGGCGATTACACTGACGAAGCAGGCCGTCGCGCTCCGACCGACTAATGGCTACTACGTCGATAGCCTTGCCTGGGCCTTCTTCAAGAAGGGGTTATTGGCCGAAGCCTTGACGGAAATGAAACGGGCAGTGGCGTTGGTCGGTGACGATCCCGTGATTTACGAACATCTGGGTGAAATTTTCCTCAAGCAGCAACATCTCTCGGATGGGCGAGAGGC
>JBDTWG010000130.1:0-9096 GCA_040006855.1 Nitrospira sp. | reverse complement strand
GGTGTTCGCCCGCTCCAGCGCCTTCTCGTGTTGGGAACCGATCGACAGTTTGGCGAAATCGTGCGGCTGGCAAGAGCGCAGCGTGTTCCGGTGCATATCGAGCCACGTGCCGCCTTCGATCGGTTTGTTCCGGCTGGTAGTCATCAAGGAGTCATCGGCTTGGTGGCGGCCAAGGCCTATGCCGAGTCGGATGACATTCTTTCGTCGGCGCAGGCGGCCGGGCAGACTCCCCTGTTGGTCCTGCTTGACGGTGTCGAAGATCCGCATAACCTCGGTGCGATTCTGCGAACGGCCGAGGCGTCCGGCGTGCAAGGCGTGTTTATTCCCGAACGTCGCGCGGTGGGATTGACGAGTGTGGTCGCCAAGGCTTCTGCGGGCGCAGTCGATCATATGCCCGTGGGGCGAGTACCGAATCTTTCTCGGTTGATCGAGCGGCTTCAAGGCGCAGGACTCTGGGTCTATGCGCTGGATGCCGAGGCTCCCAAGGTCTACACGTCATTGGATTTCCGAGGGCCTGTGGCGCTGGTATTCGGCGGTGAAGGGAAGGGGGTTCGCCCCGGTGTGCGCGAAGCGTGTGACGATGCGGCGCATATCCCCATGCTGGGGAAAGTCGGTTCGCTGAATGTCTCGGCATCAGCGGCCGTTGTGCTGTACGAGGCATTGCGCCAGCGAAGCACGGGCGCGCCGGGTACGCAGTGAGTGAGTATGGAGAGAGGGGTTTACCGAACCCGAAGCATTTTCCCTTGAATGGCGGCCTTGAGGAGTTGCGCGGTATTGGAGACCCGGATTTTTTTCATCATATTCGCCCGGTGGGCCTCAACCGTCTTCACGCTGATTTTTAACCGCTGGGCGATTTCTTTGTTTTTGAATCCGGTCCAGATCAGCTCAAGGATTTCCTGTTCGCGGGTCGTGAGGGCTTCGGGGCGTCGTTTGCGAGGAGGAAGGGCCGGTCCCGGTAACGGTGCTTTGGTTCGATTCTTGGTTGTCTTAGCGGCTGTCGGCATATGCGTCTCGCTCCACGTCAAGTAAATGCAATTCAGGGACTGAGGCTTGCGACCTCCCGCGCCAAAATTGATTTTTTATTATACGCAGTTCTCCTAGCATTTGTAAATGGATGAAACGGGGTCTGAGTAGTTTCATATCCGCCGTTATTATATTAATTTATACTACGTATAGAATGGAAAGCGCGTTGTGTTTATTATGAGCCGCGCTTTCCAAGGGCACGCATGACACCGTACATCATTGTCCTCTTATTCGGCGCCGTGATCGGCAGTTTTCTGAATGTCTGCATCTATCGATTGCCACGACAGGAGTCAGTTGCATGGCCCGGCTCTCGTTGCCCTTCGTGCCGACAGGCCATCGCCGCGTATGACAATATTCCGATCGTGAGTTATCTCATGTTGCGTGGACGGTGCCGAGCTTGTCGTGCGCCGATCTCCATGCAGTATCCCTTCGTGGAAGCGGCCAATGCCATCGGGTATTTGGGAGTCTTCTGGATGTTCGGTTTTACCGCGACCGCTTGTGTCTATGCCGCGCTGGTTTCCGCACTGATCGTGGTGACTGGGACGGATCTCTCACACACCATGATTCCCGATGCGGTCACATTGCCGGGGATCGTTGTGGGTCTCCTCGGCGCCGCCCTGATTCTCCCGATCACCATCGTCGATTCTCTGCTCGGCGTCCTGGTGGGCGGGGGTATTCTGTGGTTCTTAGCCTGGATCAGCCCATATGTCTTTGGAAAAGAGGGCATGGGCGGAGGAGATATCAAGCTCATGGCTATGGTCGGCTCGTTCATCGGATGGCAACCCGCGTTGCTGGCCATTATGATCGGATCCTTGCTGGGCTCTCTGGTCGGAGGCGGGCTTATCGTTGCCAGGGTCATGCGGCGTGAACAGTATATCCCCTTCGGTCCCTTCCTCGCCGTTGGCTCACTCCTGGCGTTGCTCTTCCACCAGCCTCTGTTTGAGTGGTATTGGACACTAATCGATCTTCCTCGCTAGAACACCTGCAAATCGGCTACCAGCGCCACTTCGCTAGTGTATGCCATCCAAGAAGTGTATCTGAATGGATGGATAACCTGTATCTGATTTGGAACAGTTCATAACTGTCCGCCCCCTATTCTTTGCTCGCCCGTCGAGGGAGGATTGCGGGGCTTCCTGCATGATTGCTCAACATCTCCGCGTATTCGCCTGAGATTCCGGCAAGACCGGCAGTAACGGCCCACCCTCGAGAAATGCCGTAAGAGAGACGGCATGGAACTTGGAAATGCTCTACGCGCTCGACGAAAGGAGCCGGTATGAACGAACGCGGAGCAAGTTTGGTGGAATTGTGCATGGTAGCCGCCATTGTCGCGATTGTGGCAGGGGTGAGCCTGCCGAGGTGGGCGGCGCTCGTGGCGAAGCAACAGCAACGAGCGGTCGTCATGGAGATCGCGTCGGAGCTACGCATGGCCCGACAATTGGCGATGGCCCGGCATGAACGTATTCGAGTGGTGGTGAATGCTGAACAGTCTGAGTTGCGCACGGAATGCGTGGACTGCGGTATGGGCGCGCTTCGACGGTATGAGTTTGCCCATCGAGGCACGGCCATTGAGTCGATGTCGACGAACCCGGAGATCATGTTTCAACCCAGCGGCCGCTCGGCGACTCCCACCACGATGGTCTTGATCGACCGTCGAAAAGCGATTCATCACGTGACGGTGAGCATTACCGGACGGGTGGCCCAGTCATGACACATCATCATGCGGATGTCGTACGACGACCCTCGCGCCTGATCGGCGCAGCAGGATTCACCCTCGTCGAAAGTATGGTCGCCCTGGTGGTGCTGTCCATCGGGGTGATCGGCACCATCGGAATGTTCGAGTGGGCGGAGCGCGGACTTCAACGCGGCGCTGTGACGAACACTGCGCTGGCCTTGGCTGAATCGCGACTGGAAGCCAAGCGGAGCCTGCCGTGGGAAAAACTGCTGGTGGACGATTTGGATCAGAACGGGACATTGGAATCGCCGATGCGCGACGACGGGTTAGAAGATGATTCAATGAGTAGCGATGGCATCTTCACGGCCAGTCACATGCAGTCCAATATTCGGCTTGTCTGGACCGTGGAACTCAATCGAGGTGCCCAGCCTGCAATGGCGAGCCTGGCGACGATCGAGGCGCGCGCGATATTTCGGACGATGGGAGGGCAGGAAAAGGAGGTTCGGTTACGCACGATTCGGGCCAATCCGAACTATGTTGGCTTGCCGGCCTTGTCATGAGACGCGCCACGATCAGCACCCTGAGACCGCGGGGGCGAACAACGCCTGGATGGCGTGTCGGCTGCGCCGGAGTAAGTCTTATTGAACTCCTCATTGCGCTGACGATCAGCAGCGTGGCGATCTCGGCCGCAATCCATATGTTTTCGGCGTATGGACTTCGGTTCACCTCACAACACTCCGTGATGGTATCGAATCAGGAACTGCGGCTCGGATTAGATGTGTTGTGCAGCGAAGTGCGTTTGGCTGGTGCAGGATTATTAGGTGGAGATTCGCCATTCCTCAAGGCGGAACTTGATGAAATCGAGTTCTTCGCCAATTTGAGTGGCTCCGTGACGACGCTGACTCAGGCAGCGGAAATGGGTCGGCAGGACCTGCCGGTGGAGGAAGGCGCCGGATGGCCGAAGGGGAAGCAACTGCTGCTCTGCACGGCTGTCCATTGTGTCTGGAATCGTCTCGCGGTCGATGGCCGGAGGCAGGTACTGACTCTTGCAACACCGACTGCAGAATTGTTGCCGATGCGTACCGCGGTCATTCTGCTCAATCGAGTACGCTACTACTTGAAGCGGCATGACGATGGCACGCTGCGGTTGATGCGTGAGGTGGACGGTGGGGCGAGTACGCTGCTGGCCGACGTGGGGAAATTTCAGCTGCACTATTTGAATAGGGAAGGCCACTTCACGACTGACTTGCGTGAAGTGGCGCGTGTTCGTGTGACGATTTGGGTTGGGCAAGAGAGTACAAGCCTCATGCGGGACGTGGCGATACGAACCTAAACGGAAAAGGAAAGAGCGTGATGAACAAGAGCGTAGGGTTTTCAGGAGTGGTGGTGCGGCGAGATGAGCGGGGCATGGCATTGTTGGCTGTGCTGATGGTGGTATTTTTGCTGACGTTATTAGGGATGACTTCCATGCAGCTGGCGGGGCAGGAGATGGTCGGAGCCAGCGCATTGCAAGAGGAGCGAACGGCCCATCATGCGGCAGAGGCGGCGGTCGATGTGGTGATGGGATGGTTTCACGATCCTGCACGTATGCCGCAAGGACTCGAGCCGGCGTGGCTCGCAAAACGAGTCGTGAATGCGCAGGGTGATCCGTCATATTTCGATCTGCAGGGGCGGTCACAGTTTGTAGGGACCGTAAGTCGTCCCGACATGGTATTTGATGCGGCAAATCCTCAGCACGATGTCTTGCTGAACGACCCTCAGACGGGGATGTTTAAGTCGCTCAAAGGACTTGCCCGAATTCTCAAGTTGCGGGTGTATGGGGCAGCGCGACCGGGATTACTGTGCACGGTAGAAGTGACGGCGGGAGCTGGTCATGGCTCTCGCGTGACCAAGACGTTGTCGGTTGAGTTCGGAGCCTATGCCATCCCGGCTCTACATGCGCCGCTTCAGAGCGGCACAATCGGAAGCGAGTCTGCTCAAGCCCGCCCCGGCGCTGTCCTCGTCCATTGGGGCGACATGATGGTGCGTGGCCAGGCGTATTTCCCACGGCCGGATGAGTTGCCGACCAAGAGTGGGTTGGCATCGGTGACGGGGCAGGCCTATGGCGAGATGACGCACCCTGAGGACCGATGGCTCGATGTTCAACTTGGTGGCGAGGCTTTCTTCGCACAGCTTCCCGCAGCGGCATGGTCCGGGATTCCATTGAACGTTCATGCCCATCAAGAGCCGGTGCCCGGCATCAAGGTGGATCTATGGGATTACGACGCACTCAAGCGGATGTCAAAGCAGTTCGGGCGGTATTACGGTATGGATCGGGAAGGATTGCTGTATCCAGGCGGCCTGATTCAAGCAGGTTTGGGGCGCCCGGCAGCAGAGGTATTTGCGTCGACGGGCCCGGGGGACCATCGCGGCTTGATCTTCGTCGATACCCTCGACGGCATGCCACCGCGGCTGGATAACTTGGGAACGATCGTCCTCGATCAAGAATATGTCGAGGGCATCTTCGTTGTGAACGCGCATGTACTCTGGAAGGCAGGACAGCCCGGAAAGCCGGTGCTGGCACTGAGTCCTCCGCCGGAAGGGCAGCAGTCCCTTGGGACCAGGGTTCCCGTTCAGCTTTCCGGCATTCATCTGCAGGGTGTGCTGTATGTCGCCGGTGACGTGCGCTATGCAGGCCACCTCAAGGTCTACGGTGGGGTGCTGGCTCAAGGGAGCATGGTTGACGGAACGAATGGGTCGGGGGTGTTAGAGGTTTGGTACAACCATGATCTTCGCGAAGGACTCATACGGGGGCTCCCACTCGTGTTTGTGGCTCCAGGAAGTTGGCAAGTTAAAATTTGACGAGGGTGGCCCTCGGTTCCCACGATGTTTTCTCAACCATGCGGCGCACACATCATTACAGACGAGCGGGCCGTATCCGCGACATTCAGAAAGGGACCCACTTCATGATCTCCGCAACGGTCTCCGCGTTACCGGTCAAAGAATCTGTGCAAGGAGTTGCGGCAGCCGCCCAAACGCGCGCAGTCGGACCCTACCATCGGCTCGTCGAACAAGCCTTTCTTCGACAGGAAGAACTGGCGCTGGCCACGACGGAAGCTCGGCGAAAACGGATCGATGTGGCCTCTGTACTCATGGATCGATATCGGATTCCCAAGCCGGCCATTGGGGTGGCCCTGGCGGACTTCTATGGCTGTCCGTTTCTCGCCTACGACGAGCGAACCGTCATGGAGCGGGAACTCTTGAAAGATCTGAGCCTGGATTATCTCCGCATGAATCATTGGGTTCCCCTCAGACGGCAGGGCAATGAGATCGAAGTCCTGATCGATGACCCTCACAATCCTGACAAACTGCTCGATGTGCGTCGGGCGTTTCCGGGGCAGACGCTTTCCTATCGTGTTGGGCTTCGCCGCGATATCGAGCAGTATGTGAGTGTCGTCCTGGGTCGAGAGTCGGACGAGATGATCACGGACATTCTCGGCGAGTTGGTGAGTGAAGCGCAATTGGAAGAACAGCAAAATGCCATGATCGCGGCGATCACTGAAAACGATTCGGCCATCGTCCGTCTCGCCAACCAGATCATTACAGAGGCCTACCGGCAGGGGGCCTCGGATATTCATATCGAGCCCTATGCCGACCGAAAAGAAACGTCGGTCCGTTTCCGCGTCGACGGAACGTGTTTCACCTACATGAAAATTCCGGCGGCTTATCGCCGGGCGATTGTCTCCCGCGTGAAGATTATGGCCAGCTTGGATATTGCCGAACGACGCAAGCCACAGGATGGAAAGATTCGGTTCAAGCTCAGCACAGGTCAGGAGGTGGAATTGCGTGTCGCGACGCTTCCCACGGCCGGCTTCAATGAAGACGTGGTGATCCGATTGTTGACCACGAATGGTCCTCGCCGATTGGAAGAATTGGAATTCAGTTCGGAGAGCCGCCGTCTGGTGGGGCAGCTGGCTCAGAAACCGCACGGTATTGTGCTCTGCGCGGGTCCGACAGGATCTGGTAAGACCACGACGTTGCATGCCATTCTGGCATCGATCAATACCGATGAACGAAAAATCTGGACGGCGGAAGATCCCATCGAGATCACACAGGATGGGTTACGACAGGTTCAGGTCCATTCCAAGATCGGACTTACCTTCGCCACCATCATGCGGGCCTTCCTGCGGGCGGATCCAGATGTGATCATGATCGGTGAAATGCGCGACAAAGAAACGGCGGATATCGCCATTGAAGCGTCCCTCACCGGACATCTGGTGTTCAGTACGATCCATACCAATAGCGCGGTGGAGACCGTCGTCCGATTGCTTGATCTGGGGTGTGACCCCTTCAACTTTTCGGATGCCATGTTGGGAGTGCTGGCGATGCGCCTATGCAAGCGTATCTGTCAGAACTGCCGAGAGACATACCATCCCAGTCAGGCGGAGTTCGACGAACTGGTTCAGGCCTATGGGGTGTCGGATTGGGCGCGCCTGGGACTCGACTACCATCCCGCCTTCACGCTCTTTCGCGGACGAGGGTGCGAAGTCTGCAATCAGACAGGCTACCGCGGCCGAGTACCCATCCATGAACTCATGGTGGTTTCCGACCGCATGAGGGGACTTATTCAAGTGAGGACTCGGACCGCTGAACTATTGGCGCTTGCGAAGGAAGAAGGCCTGAGGACGTTGCTGCAAGATGGCATTGAGAAAGTCACCCAAGGCCTCACTACCTATCAGCAAGTGCGAGCTGTCGCAATCAAATAGTTGTCTCACAGGGGCGCCGATATGCGACACGTCCCACCGTAAGGCTCATCTCTCCGTTGACGCCGGTTCATGTGTGATGGATTTGCGCAGGAGGGGCGCTGGAAGCCTGGCTGACTTCAACTCACCATAATGATGGTCATCCCGTCAGTCTCAGCATCACAACGTCTGCTCGCGGCCTACCATGATAATAGCCTGGCCCCGGAGTGACGATTTCCTGAAATTAGACAAAATTTGTCATCCACGTGATCCCTGAGCGCCCGGAATTGTACGCCGGTTGCGATGAATGAGGTCATGATTTCAATGTTTTAGATAATCGATTGAGGTGGAAATCATCGGCACGGCATTTGCTCATCTGCCTGTTGCCATGTCTGTCTATCGCCGTCACCAACAGACCTCCCCCGTGCGAAACCAGAGGGCTTTTACCCTCATTGAAGTGATGATCGCCGTGGCGATCGTAGGCATTCTCGCGATGGTGGCCATCCCAAACTATACGCAATGGAACGCTCGCTATCAGTTGAAGCAGGGCACCACAGAACTGGCGGGCAGCCTTAATCTAGCTCGGATGGCGGCGATGAACCGGAATCTCGCTGTCACCGTCACGCTGGCATTGGTATCGGGCAAGGTGAACGTCGATTTCGGAGGGGCGTTGGCGCCGATCCTTCTTCCTCAGTCCATCATTGCATTTACGGGTGGGCCGACCATTCAGTTTACGCAACAGGGTCTGAGCGGCACCGCGGCGTCTCAAACTGTGACTTTGGTGTCTCAACAGGGGACGACCTATTCCGTGGTCGTCAGTCCTGCCGGTAAAGTCAATTGGTGCGCGCAAACGACGTGTCCTTAGAGACCCTATGAAACGAACCACATGTGTACAGCGTTTGCCAGAAGAGGTCACGTCCTTGCAGAGGGGTTTCACTCTGTTAGAAGCGATGGTGGCTGCGGGTGTGCTCTCGATCGGGCTGTTGGGGCTGGCAGGGTTATCGGGGCTCTCACTGGGAAAGAATGTCGATGCCAATGACATGACGCGCATCACCAACCTTGCTGCCGACATGACGGAGCGCATTCAAAGCAATCGGCAGCGGGTCCTTGATTACCACAATACCAATACAGGTGTGGCCTGCGCGCAGAGCGTGAGCACACAACGCATGGCGCTGGGTGATTGCACGCAATGGCAAGCTTTGGTGGCAAACTCTGGTCTCGCTGGTGCCAGTGGAATCGTCACGGCGACCCGTCTCGATCCGGATCCTACCGCGAATCCGGTAACGATGAACCGGTTTCTGGTGACCATTAGTATGAGTTGGCAAACCATACGCACTGATGTGAGCACGGCTCGGACCAAGACTGCGGTGTTTACGACTATCGTCGCGCCTGAATAGGCACAGGTGGAGTATGAACATGCGCCGATTCGCAGAGAGCCAGCAGGGATTCACCCTCGTGGAGCTGATGGCGGCGATTCTGATCACGGTGGTGATCGTGGCTGCCACTATGACCACTGTCGTCACATCCAATCGCGCCAATGTCGTTAATACCCAGGTGGCAGATACTCAGCAGAATGTGCGATTGGCAATTGACTTGCTCAGTCGGGATATCAAACTCGCCGGCTTTAACTACAATGCCACGGATCCTATGACCGCCGCGGTAGGGGCGTGTAATGCGACA
>JBDTWG010000129.1:0-9149 GCA_040006855.1 Nitrospira sp. | reverse complement strand
TCGACCGATTGCTCGACTGTCGCCACATCCGAGAGTTGCACGGCTCGGCCGTTTCGATAGGCCACGATCAACGGCAGGTACTCATCGGCCGTATGCAGTTGGTCGTTCGTCCTGATTTCCCATGTGCGATCATCAGTCGTGAGCTGCCCTTTAGGACGGTTCACGTTCGTCCCGGTCAGTACTTGCCGTACATCCCCCAGCCCGATGCCATATTTATTCAAGGCCGTCGGGTTCAGATCCACCCGAATGGCCGGTAGCGATCCTCCTCCTACCGCCACCTGCCCCACCCCTTCAACCTGCGAGAGTTTCTGCTGCAAGATGCTCGAAGCCGCATCGTACATCTCTCCCCGGCTGACGAGTTCGGACGTCAGCGCCAGAATAAGGATCGGACCGTCCGATGGATTGACCTTGCGGTAACTCGGACTGATTGGAAGATTGGAGGGAAGATCGGCCCGAGCGGCATTGATGGCGGCCTGCACGTCACGCGCGGCACCGTCGATGTCACGGTTCAGTTCAAACTGGAGTGTAATGTTCGTGCCGCCAATGGTGCTTGTCGACGTCATTTCCGTCACGCCTGCTATGCGCGTGAACTGACGTTCGAGCGGCGCCGCCACCGAAGAGGCCATGGTTTCAGGACTCGCACCGGGCAAGGAAGACGACACGTTGATGGTCGGGAATTCCACTTGAGGCAGTGACGCCACAGGCAGGAACCGGAACGCCACCAAGCCGACCAGCGTTACGCCAATGGTCAGCAGCATCGTCGCAACCGGACGCCGAACGAACGGAGCGGAAATATTCATGGCCGACCTACGGGCAGCACGTCGACTGGAAATTCGGACGGCGCGCGGCGAAAGCGAGCCGCCAGCCGATCCAATGCCAGGTACACCACCGGCGTCGTATAGAGCGTCAAGAGCTGACTCAACACCAGTCCGCCGACGATGGAAATGCCGAGCGGGCGCCGTAGTTCCGACCCCACGCCAGAACCCATCGCCAGCGGCAGGGCCCCCAGCAGAGCGGCCATCGTCGTCATCATGATCGGACGGAACCGCAGGAGCCCGGCCTCATAGATGGCCTCCTCAGGCGATTTCCCTTCGTTACGCTCCGCGTCGAGGGCGAAATCGATCATCATGATGGCGTTCTTCTTCACGATCCCGATCAACAGAATGATACCGATCAGCGCGATGACGCTGAACTCCATGCGGAACAGCATCAACGCCAGCAGCGCGCCGACTCCCGCGGAAGGCAAGGTCGAGAGGATCGTGAGTGGGTGAATGTAACTTTCGTACAAGATACCCAGCACGATATAGACGGTGACCAACGCCGCTAAGATCAGCAGTGGCTCATTCTCCAATGACGTCTGGAACGCCTGTGCCGCCCCCTGAAAACTGCCGCGGATGCTGGCGGGAAGGCCCAGATCTTTGGTCACGTGCCGGATCGCCTCCACAGCATCCCCCAGTGAGCCTCCGGGCGCCAGATTGAAGGACATCGTCACGGCAGGAAACTGGCCCTGTCGGCTGATCATGAGCGGCGCAGAAGTTTCTGTGACCCGAGTGAAGACGTTGAGGGGCACCGACCCGCCGCTGCCCCGCACCTCAAGTGATTGCAGAGCCTCCGGTCCCCTCTGAAATTCCGGCATCACCTCCAGGATCACGCGGTACTGATTCAACTGGGTAAACATCGTGGAGACCTGTCGCTGACCGAACGCGTCATACAACGTATCGGTGATGAGTTGCGGGGTGATGCCCAAACGGGACGCCGTATTGCGGTCAATCTGCACCATCGAGGCCAGCCCCTGATTCTGTTGGTCACTGCTGACATCGCGAAGCTCAGGACGCAGCTGTAGAGCTTCCAAAAGTTTCGGGGCCCATCGATGCAACTCTTCGGGATCGGCATCTTCCAGCGTATATTGAAACTGCGTCCGGCTGACGCGGTCTTCGACCGTAAGGTCCTGCACCGGTTGCAGGTGCAGCGTGATCCCATCCACCTCCGCCCCCCGCGCCTCCAATCGTCGCAAAATGTCAGTGGCGCCGGCATCCCGTTCCCCTAACGGCTTGAGGTTGAGATACATTCTGCCGCTGTTCAACGTCGTATTCGTGCCATCGACGCCGATGAAGGAGGACAGACTCTCCACGGCCGGGTCTTCCAACATCGCACTCGCCAGCACCTGCTGCCGATCGACCATGGTCTTGAACGAGACCGTCTGCGGGGCTTCGGTGATGGCGAGCAGCACGCCGGTGTCCTGAAGTGGAAAGAACCCTTTCGGAATCAGAATGTAGAGTGCAACTGTAAACGCCAGCGTACCGGCTGTCACAACAAGGGTGGCCGTCTGATGGCGCAGCACCCAGCGCAAGCTCCTCCCATACCCGGCGATCACGCGGTCCAAGAACCGCTGCGAAGCCTGAGAGAGGCGCCCGGGCTGTTCGGCCCGTCTCTCGCGCAGCAGCTTCGCACACATCATCGGGGTAAGGGTCAACGACACCACGGCCGAAATGAGGATGGTGATGCTCAACGTCACCGCGAACTCGCGGAACAATCGCCCGACCACATCGCCCATAAAGAGCAGCGGAATCAGCACGGCAATCAGGGAGACTGTCAGGGAGAGAATCGTAAAGGCGATTTGCTTCGACCCCTTGAGCGCGGCCTGAAGCGGAGTATCTCCCCGCTCAATATAGCGCGCGATGTTCTCAATCATCACGATGGCGTCGTCCACGACGAACCCGGTCGAGATGGTCAGCGCCATCAACGTCAGGTTATTTAGACTGAATCCCATCAGATGCATCACCCCGAAGGTGCCGATCAACGACAGCGGGACCGCTGCAGCCGGAATGACAGTGGCGGACAACGTCCGCAGAAAGAGAAAAATCACAAGAATGACCAGCGCCACCGCCAGGACCAACTCAAATTGCACATCACGGACGGTGGCGCGAATCGAGGTGGTGCGGTCCGTCAGCACCGTGACTTGCACCGAGGAAGGCAGGGTGCCCTGCAACTGCGGCAGGAGGCGTTTGATCCGGTCGACGACTTCAATGACATTTGTCCCCGGCTGGCGCTGAACGTTCACAATCACCGCCGGCACGTCGTTCATCCAGGCGGCCTGTTTGGTGTTCTCGACATCGTCGATCACGTCGGCGACATCGGACAGACGGACCGGGGCGCCATTTCGATAGGCCACGATCAGGGCCTGATAATCCTTGCCGGCGAATAATTGATCCGTTGCGTTGATGATCGAAGCCCGGCGAGGGCCGTCGAAGCCTCCTTTCGCCTGATTGACGTTGGCGGCCGCGACGACGGATCGCAGATCTTCCAATGTCAGCCCATAGGCGGCCAAGGCGCGCGGATTGGCTTGAATCCGCACGGCCGGCCGCTGCCCGCCGCTGATGCTGACCAACCCGACCCCAGACAGCTGCGAGATTTTCTGCGCAAATCTGGTCTCCGCCAGATCCCGCACTTGCGGCAGGGGCAGCGTGGCGGAGGTCAAGGCCAGGGTCAGGATCGGCGCATCCGCCGGATTGACCTTGTTATAGACCGGTGGCGTCGGCAAATCGCGCGGCAAAAAGGTCGCGGCCGCATTCATCGCCGCCTGCACTTCCTGTTCGGCGACATCCAGGTTGATCTCAAGACTGAACTGGAGGGTGATCACGGAACTGCCGCCTGAGCTCGCGGACGTCATTTGGTTCAGTCCGGGCATCTGTCCGAACTGGCGCTCCAGCGGAGCCGTGATGGAAGACGTCATGACGTCCGGCCCAGCGCCGGGATAGAACGTCAGCACTTGGATAGTCGGATAGTCGACTTGTGGAAGGGCGGAGACCGGTAACTGGCGATAAGCTACCGCACCTGCAAGGAGCATCGCGATCATCGTCAAGACCGTCGCCACCGGTCTCAGGATGAAGAGCCGCGAGGGATTCACGTCCGCTTCCCTTGTTTCGTCCGCTCGGGTCCAGGCCCCGGCGCACCCTGGCTGGCTGGTGTCGCTCCATCCGGTGACCGCAGATCCACCTTGCTGCCTTCGCGCAGTTTCTCGGTCCCGTCCACCACCACCGACTCGCCTGCAGCCAATCCGGCTTCGATAGACGCGTCTTCCCCCTGCGAGACACCCAACGTCACCGCGCGGACCGCCACCGTCTGATCCTCATTGTTCACCACGTACACAAACGTTCCCTTGGGCCCTCGCTGAATGGCGGCGGACGGTACCAGGGTCAGGTCTCGTTTAATATCCAAGAGCAGCCGGGCATTCACAAACTGATTAGGGAACAATTCACTCTCATCGTTCGAAAACACGGCCTTCAGGCGCACGGTCCCGGTCGTCGGATCGATCTGATTGTCAACGGTCAACAGGGTCCCCGTCGCAATTTTACGCTTCTGCTCGCGATCGAACGCTTCCACCGTCAGTTGCTTCCCTGCCTTGAGCCGTTCGAGGACTGCGGGCAGATGGTCTTCCGCAAGCGTGAACACCACCGTAATGGGTTGCAGCTGCGTGATGACCAGGATGCCGGTGGGGTCGTTCGCGCGCACGATGTTGCCGGCATCCATGAGGCGCAGTCCCACGCGCCCGTCAATCGGGGCCGTAATGCTGGAATAGGTCAGCTGCAGCCTGGCGTTGTCGATCTGTCCCTGATCGGCTTTGACGATCCCTTCGGATTGCCGCACCATCGCCTCTTGGGTATCCAGCTGCTGTTTGGGCACAAAGTTCTGTTTATAGAGATCCCGGTAGCGCTCGAGATCCAGTTGCGCATTTTTCAATTGGGCCTGGTCACGGGCCATCTGGCCTTGGGCCTGGATCAACTGCACCTCAAACGGACGCGGGTCGATTTGCGCCAGCAAGTCGCCGCTACGAACCAGTTGCCCCTCCTTGAACAGCACCCGCATCAATTGCCCTTCTACCCGGCTCTTCACGGTCACCGTATTCAGGGGCACGACCGATCCCAGACCATTCAGGTAGACGCTGATGTCACCGGTTTTCGCGGTGGCCGCCACGACGGGCGTGCTGCGCGCCGCGTTGGTTGCACGCTTCTCCGCGCCCCGGGGTTGCGCCTCGCCGGATCTGGTCATCAGCGCATAGGTCCCCACCGCGAGCAGACAGGCCGCGGCTAATCCGATGAGCCACCGCTTCACCGTGGTGGCGAATGATATCGACTCAACCATAACGACTATTCCTTCCGTCCCATTGTATCCCCCGCCTGCTGTAAATAGTCGCGGGTCAATTGCCAGCGCCGTTGAAGCTGGGCATGCAACCGGTCCAGTTTCGTCTGCTGCTCGGGCGACAATTTGGCCTTGAGTTCGTCCATGCCCAGACCGAGAATCCGATCGATGTCGGGCTGATGTTGAACTCGCACACGTAAAATTTCGAGATGCGCCCGCTTGACGATCGGTTCAATCTCCGCCTGTTGAGACGAAGCCAACGACAGTTCCTGCGTCAGCCGTTTCATGATTCGCTCTTGTCGTCCCGCCGGTCCCTTATCCCACCGATGCTCATCCTCATATTGATAATAGAGCGACGTCCCGACGACTCCCGTCAGCGCTCCGGCCAGAAACAGTACCATGAGCCCAAACCAGAGGGTGGTGCGTGACATATCTAAGAGGCTCCTACTCTGCGATCGGATTATTCGGCGATAAGAGGTGGTCCTGCATCGAATTCTTCCAGCCAGACGGCCGTGACCGGCTCCGGCTGTCGAGCGGTATACGCTACTACCGACCCTGCAAAGACCACCGCCCCCAAAGTCGCACCCGCGGCAACCCGCCACACCAACGGCTCAGCCCAGGCGAGCATAGAGGAATAGGGATGTGCGACGGCGTCCTGCCGAACCACCCGCATCACTCCACGAACCCAGTCCTCTCCGACGGCAACCTCTTGGCGCATAGCGTGCGACTGCGCGAGGAGGCGCTCCACTTGTTCCCTGGAGGGCTTACGACGATCTGTCATGGTGCTCTCGCTCCCATTCTTGAAGAAACAACGTTCGAAGCTTCTGTCTGGCCCGATGACACCGCACCTTCACATTGACCATGCTCCAGTCCAACAGATCGGCCGCCTCACGAGCCGAACGACCTTCAAGATATACCAGCGTCAAGACCAGGCGGTGTTCTGGCGACAGCTGCGCCAGCGCCCAGTCCAGCACCTCTAGCGACTCTCGCCGATCGGCTTGATCACGAAACCGGGCATCCGATTCTCCGGCAAGCGCCCGATCGAGCCATCCTGCCTGATCCGCCGTCAACGTACTTACGGGAACATCCGCTCGACGGCGCGCTCGCCAAAAATCGTAACAGGCTCGGACCGCGAGCCGGGACAACCAATGCTCGAAAGGAACCTGCCGCGAGAACCTCGGTAAACTACGATAGGCTCGGACGAACACATCATGCGCCACCTCAGCAGCTTGGTCTGCAGGCACGTGGCCGCTCACAATTTTGAGCACATGCTGCCGATGCCGGGCAATCAAGTCGCCAAACCGGTCGATTTCGCCACGCAAGACCCGTTCGATAATCTCCGTATCATCGGACACGAGTCCCTGCGCTCCTGTAATGCTGATTCCCGTTGCCGGCCCATTGTGCCCCTCCGCATCATACCCTATCTGTCTTCGCGACCACAGGAGTTGAGGTTCCTCTCACCCTTCAAGTCGCCGCAGGAAAGCCAAAGGTTACAGTCCTGGAAAAAAGACTGGGCAGCGGGAAGAGAATTACGCACAGTGTCTGGTCATCATGGTGAGGTGCCGAGGAAGGTCGGACGCATAACAAGGCAGTTTATGCAGGCAGCTACCTCGGAAAAACGCAGCAGTGCTGACGATTTCGCCAAGAAACTGGTACGTGCGTGTGAAACAATCCCGCGGGGTGCGACAACTGGCCTGGAACAGTCTTTACCGCCAGTACTCCTTCACGACGGTTTTCACCTGATCGGCCAGCGCACGCACGGCACCGCTTCGATAGCCTCCCTTTTTCCACAAGAGGCCGATACCCCGTCGCGGCGTCGGATTTTTCAGCGTAATGCCTCGGAGCGCAGGATGACGATCGAGCCCCAAGGACAACCGCGGGAGGATCGTTGCCAATTTGCTGGTTCGAACGGTGGCCAGAATACCTTCAATGGAGTTCATTTCCACGATAATCTTAGGCTGGATGCCGGCCTGCTCGAAACTCGCATTCAACAACCGGCGTGTACAGAAGATACTGGGCAGGAGAATCAAGGACTCGTCCGTTAATGACGAGAGGGACAGATGCCGGCGCTTGGCGAAACGATGCCGGGGCGAGATAATGAGGACAAAGTCCTCCTCGAACAGCGGCTGACTCTCGATGCGATCGGAGCTCACCGGCAAGAACCCAATACCCACATCTAATAGACCGCCCCTCACGCCGGCTTCGATGTCGGGACCGGACAGTTCGTCAAGTTTCAGCGCGACCTGCGGATGGAGGGTTGAGAAACGCGTCACGATCTCGGGGATCAGATAGGCGTTTACCGTTTGAACCACGCCGACCGTGAGAGTCCCACGCTGGAGGCCTTCCGCTTCGGCAATCGCCAGCTGAGCCAGTTCCATCTCCCGTAGCGCCCGTCGGGCGTGCTCGCGAAAGATCGCTCCCGCCCGCGTCAATTGAACCGAGCGCCCCACACGGTCGAACAATGGCACTCCCACTTCCTGCTCCAACTGTTTGACTTGCGCGGACAAGGCCGGTTGGGACACCGGCAGCCCCTCGGCAGCCTTCGTAAAATGTAGCGCATCGGCGACGGCGAGAAAATATCGAAGGTGGCGGAATTCCATGGCCCCTTCCATATCATAAATAGAAGTGATCAATCTAATCAGAACAAACGCTTGGACGCCTCCTCCGGCAGGACACTAGGTTGAATCGTAAGACGCGCGAGCAGGAGCTGCGGCAAAAGTGTCGAGACGAGGTATTGGGTATGACGACCGGTCGTATACAGTCCATTCAAGTCGGCCTTCCTCAGTCAGAGAACTCCGTCAATGCCACCAATCCGACGCCGCCACCCTGGACGACGGCGATATTCAAACTACCGGTGAGTGGGCCCATGTGGCTCGGGCGGACCAATCTGCAAGGAGACGGCCAGGCAGATCTTGTCCACCATGGAGGTGTCGACAAAGCGGTCTGCGCCTATTCGGCTGAACATTGGTCCTATTGGCAAACGATCTTGCCGCCCGATCAGCCTCGGGGTGGCGCATTTGGCGAAAATTTTACGGTGGAGCAGCTGACCGAAGCGGATGTCTGCATCGGTGATGTATTTTCAGTCGGCACGGCGGTCGTACAAATTTCGCAACCGCGGCAGCCTTGCTGGAAGCTGGCACGCCGTTGGCATATCCAGGATTTGGTAGTTCACGTGGAACGGACGGGCTTCACGGGCTGGTACTTTCGGGTCCTGCAGGAGGGACAAGTCGAGGCTCCTCAATCGCTACAACTCATCGATCGCCCCTGCCCCGAATGGACGGTCGCAGCCGCCAATAGAATCATGCACCATGAACGGAACGACCCAGCCACCGCAGAACGTTTGAGGCTGTGCCCATTCCTCTCTGCGACCTGGCAACAGACCATGCGACAACGGGCAGGGAAGCAGACAGAACCGAATCCACAACAACGACAGTTCGAGGATATCCATCCCACGCATCATTCGTCATAGGAGGCTTCCATGACTCGTGTGTTTCTACCTGCCTGTATCCTGATCATGTGTGCGACAATGGGCGTGAGTTCAGGACGTGCCATGGACGGCATGACCACCATCAGCATTCTCTCCCCTCACAATGGCGAAACGGTGACGAACACGTTCGACATCTCGTACGAAATCTTGAATGCACCCAAGGGCAATCATGCGCACGTCTATTTGGATGGCGCGTACCAAAAGGGGTTCAAGGGCACCTTTGCTCATGTGCCTACGGGCGAGCACACCATCACGGTCAAGATCGCCGATTCCGACCACAAGGAGGCAGATACGGCCACGGATAGCGTCATGATCAAGGTCACAGAATAGCCGCTTCGTACACTGGACGGGTAATCGCCCACTGCTGCGGCAGCGACTATTGGCCACCCTGCGTCGACGCACGACTCGTGCTACCCTGCAGATCCATGTCAAATATGACCGGTCCGTCGGGATTTTTTGGATCGAGCCGAATTGGCATCCGGTCGGCCACCAGTTTGACCAGCGGCACCGCGACAATATGGGT
>JBDTWG010000128.1:0-9200 GCA_040006855.1 Nitrospira sp. | reverse complement strand
CGGGAATTTCGCGTGACGCCTGCTGTGTTGATTCCTCGACCTGAAAGCGCCCTGTTGGTGGACGAGACGGTCCACCGGTGCAAGGAGAACCAGTCGGCGACCGTCGTGGATGTTGGAACTGGCTCGGGCTGTCTCGCCGTATCAGTGGCCGCAGCGCTGTCGACTGCGCGAGTCTTGGCAATCGATGTATCCCCCGAAGCCTTAGCGGTGGCGCGAATCAATATGGTGCAACATGGCGTAGCCGGGCGAATCATATGTTTCTGCGGCGACCTCTTGGCGTCTCTAAGTGAGGCCCTGCTTGCGAACCAGGTAGACGTGATCCTTTCCAATCCACCCTATATTGCAGAAATTGATTGGATGACGCTCCAGCCGGAGGTTCGATGTTTCGAGCCACGCTTAGCATTGACTGGAGGTCGAGACGGTATGGATCTCTATGGCCGGCTCCTGCGGCAAGCCCCGCCCTATCTGAAGCCCGGCGGCGCGTTGCTGATGGAAGTGGGCGCAGGTAAAGCGGCGTCAGTCTGCCGTCAGGCCGAAGAGACGGGCTGGTTTCGTGTCTATGATGTTCTTCGGGATGAAGGCGGGATCGACCGCGTTGTGTGTTGTGAGCGGAGAGCCGATGGAGCGGGCCTCTAAAGTGCGGCGTTATCTTCCCTTCTAAACTCCATGGATCAAATCGTTATTCAGGGCGGGAAGCCACTCCAAGGCGAGGTTCGCACAAGCGGCGCAAAGAACGCCGCGCTGCCTATCTTGGCTTCGACGATCCTCGGTGGCGGCGAGTGTGTGCTGTCGAATATGCCCCAGGTCGTCGATGTGCTGACGATGGGGAAACTGCTCGGTATGCTGGGGATTGCCGTGACGCACGAGGGCGATCACACGGTGGTGCAGGCCCACACGGTGGCTTCTACCGAAGCGCCCTACGATCTTGTCCGAACGATGCGGGCATCGGTATTGGTGCTGGGTCCTCTGGTGGCCCGGCTCGGAGAGGCCAAGGTGTCGCTGCCCGGTGGCTGCGCGATTGGGTCTCGGCCGGTAAATTTTCACCTGGCGGGACTCGAGAAAATGGGAGCCACCGTCGAAATCGATCATGGTTATATCAAGGCGACGGCACGCCGCTTGAAGGGGTGCCGGATCTATTTCGACACCCCCAGCGTAACCGGTACTGAAAATCTCATGATGGCAGCCGTACTCGCGGAGGGCACCACGGTGCTCGAAAATGCAGCCAAAGAACCGGAAATCACCGACCTAGCGGCCTTCCTCGTCAAACGCGGGGCACGCATCGTCGGGGCGGGAACAGACATGATTACGATTGAGGGGGTCACGGCGCTGCACGGAGCGGAGCATGAAGTGATCCCGGATCGGATCGAGGCCGGGACCTATTTGGTAGCTGGAGCCATTACAGGCGGTCAAGTGGTGGTCGAGCGTTGTCGGCCGGAACATATGGAGCCGTTACTGATGAAGCTACGCGAAAGCGGCGTCGAGCTGATCGAGGAGAAGGAGCGCATTCGCCTGAAAGTCACGGGCCGTCTGAAAGGGACGAATGTCCGCACTAGCCCGCACCCGGGCTTTCCCACCGACATGCAGGCGCAGTTTGTCGCGCTCATGGCAGTGGCCGAGGGGACCAGCGTCGTCACGGAAACCATCTTTGAAAGCCGGTTCATGCATGTGGAGGAGTTGCGCCGTATGGGCGCGGATATCCGGGTCGAAGGAAACCGGGTGGTGATTACCGGCAAGGAACGGTTGACGGGTGCGCCGGTTATGGCGTCGGACCTTCGCGCCAGCGCCGGACTCATTGTGGCCGGGCTCGCTGCCGAGGGTACGACCGAAGTCTCCCGTGTGTATCACCTCGATCGGGGCTACGAGCGTCTCGAGGAGAAGTTCAGGGCGCTGGGCGCCAGCGTGGAGCGGAGAAAGGGGAAGTGACCGTGAAGGCGAGGAGATCGGAGAGCAAGAAGCCGCAGGGCCTGACGATCGCGCTATCCAAGGGGAAATTGCTGGGGCCCGTGCTGCACCTGCTGAAGCAGGCCGGGTATTACAGTCCAGGGCTGTCTGCTGAAAGTCGCAAGTTGATGTTTGCTTGTTCGTCCAATGATGCCACGTTCTTGATCGTCAGGCCGACAGATGTGCCGACGTATGTCGAGCATGGAGCGGCCGACGTCGGCGTGGTCGGCAAAGATGTGTTGTTGGAGCAGGACAGTGACGTCTATGAGCCGTTGGATTTGAAGGTGGGAGCGTGTAGAATCTCCGTCGCCGCCTTGCAGGGGCAAGCTTCGCCGGATCGGTGGTCGTCGAAAATTCGAGTGGCCACAAAATATCCTAACGTCACCGAGCGCTATTTCAACCAGCGCGGGGTTCCGGTCGAGATTGTCAAACTGTACGGCTCTATCGAGCTGGCCCCCATTGTCGGGTTGGCCGATCGAATCGTCGACCTGGTCGAAACCGGCAGTACATTGAAGGCGCATGATCTCGCCGAGGTCGAGGTGATCACGCACTCGACTGCCCGGCTGATCGTGAATCGCGCCAGTCTGAAATTGAAGCACGAGCCATTGATGGCGCTGATTGAGCAATTGCGGAGAGCGGTGGCTGGGGAGCACAACGGCGGTCCGGCCGGAGCCGTGTAGCCGTCAATTTCTCCCGGGTGTCTTCACCCGAGAAGTGGTCACGATAGCAGGACGGACGAGATGACTATTTTTACCAGCAGTGATCGAACCTTTGCCAAGGCGTTACGAAAAATCGTGACCCGCTCGCGTTCTCAAGGAGCAAGTGTCGAGAAAAGCGTACGTACGATTCTGAAGGCGGTGGAACGAGGCGGGGATCGTGCGGTCCTGCGTTATACGAAGAAGTTCGATCGGCTGTCCTTGAAGCTCGATCGGATGCGTGTGACCCCGGAGGAGGTCAAGGAGGCCTATTACCACATTCGAAAGGATGAGGGTGACTCCCTTCGCTATGCCGCGGAGCGTGTACGACAATTCCATGAGCGCCAGCGCACTAAAACCTGGATGTATCAGGAGCAGACCGCCACACTCGGCCAGATGGTCACCCCTCTCGATGCCGTCGGCGTCTATGTGCCTGGCGGTAAGGCCGTCTATCCTTCATCGGTGTTGATGTGCGCGATTCCTGCGAAGGTGGCGGGGGTGCGGCGCATTGTGATGTGTACGCCGACACCGCAAGGAGAGATCAATCCCTATCTGTTGGTCGCGGCGGATATCGCGGGCGTCGATGAAATTTATCGTGTGGGCGGGGTGCAAGCGATTGCCGCTATGGCATTCGGCACGAAGACCATCGTGAAGGTCGATAAGATCGTGGGGCCCGGGAATATCTTTGTCGCGACGGCAAAACGCTTACTGTATGGCACCGTTGGCATCGATATGGTGGCGGGTCCCAGTGAGTTGCTCGTGGTGGCGGACGACGAGGCCAAGCCGGCGCATGTGGCGGCAGACCTGCTCTGTGAAGCAGAACATGACGAAGATGCGCAGGTGTATCTGGTCACGACCTCGGCCTCGCTCGCCAAAGAGGTGGTGCGATTGATTCAGGTGCAATTGAAAGGTCTGCAGCGTGAGAAGATTGCGGCCAAGTCGATTGCGCGGCACTTTGCGGCATTCGTGGTGCCGACTATGGATGCGGCTATCGAGGTGGCGAACGAGATCGCGCCTGAGCATCTGACCCTGTCTGTGGATCGGCCGTTCGACTATTTGGAGCAAATCCGTCATGCCGGTGCATTGTTTCTTGGGCGCTACACCCCGCCGGCCGTGGCAGATTATGTGGCTGGCCCGAACCATGTGTTGCCGACCGGCGCGACCGCGCGTTTCTTTTCTCCGCTGTCGGTGGGCGATTACGTGAAGGTCAGCAATATCGTGCACTACACCAAAGAAGAGTTGACGAAAGCCAAGGATCATATCGTCCGACTGGCGCATATCGAAGGCTTCGATGCGCACGCCAAATCAGTTCAAAGCAGGTTCTCATGACAAGCAACGTTGCCCCCAGGCAGGCCTCGCTTCACCGTGCCACGAAGGAAACCGATATTCGAGTCGAATGGACCTTGGACGGCAGCGGGCAGGGAAAGGTTCACACCTCCATCCGGTTCTTCGACCACATGCTGGATCTCCTGGCCAAGCACGGATTCTTCGACCTGACTGTGCAGGCTAAGGGTGATATCGAAATCGACGAACATCACACCGTGGAAGATGTCGGAATCGTCATGGGCAAGGCTCTGCACCAGGCGCTGGGCGAAAAGGCCGGGATCAAGCGATTCGGCTGGGCGTCGGTGCCGCTGGATGAGACCTTGGCGCAGGTGACGGTCGATCTCAGCGGGCGTCCGTACCTGGTCTACAATGTGAATTTGCCGGATCGAAAGATCAAAACGTTCGATCTGGGTTTGTTCGAAGATTTCTTTCAGGCGTTTGTCACGCACGGCGGGCTGAACCTTCACGTCAATCTGCAGTACGGACGCAATCCGCACCACATCATGGAAGCCATCTTCAAGGCGTTGGCTAAAGCGCTGGATCAGGCTACGATGTTGGAAGAGCGCCTGTCAGGGGGAGTGCTGTCGACCAAAGGAAGCCTCTAAGCGAAACCGGCGGGGGTGAAGGGCACATCAAGGTCCGCCGCTCACCTACTCACCAAAACTCCATGGCTCAACGGCTAACGGTATCATGATTGCCATCATCGACTACGGTATGGGCAACCTTCGGAGCGTTCACAAGGCGTTCGAAGCGGTGGGGCACCAGGCCGTGGTGACACGCGAGGCGCGTATCATCGCTGACGCCAGCCATGTGGTGTTGCCGGGCGTAGGTGCTTTTGGCGATTGCATGGCGAACCTGGAGCAATACGAGTTGATCGATCCGATTCGCGCGGCTATCCAATCGGGTAAACCATTTTTGGGGATCTGTCTGGGGTTGCAACTGTTATTCACCGAGAGTGAAGAGTTTGGCACCCACAAGGGACTCGGTATTATTCCTGGCCGGGTGAGAAAATTCGTGCTGGATACGACGCTGAAGGTCCCGCATATGGGGTGGAATGAAATTGAGATCGTGCGGCCTGCGCCTCCCTTCGAAGGGGTCAGAACCGGCAGCCATTGTTATTTCGTGCATTCGTATTATGTCGAACCAGCCGATGTCTGTGTGACTGCTGCGATTACAGAATATGGCCACCCGTTCGCCTCGGCAGTGTGGAAAGACAATATCGTCGCTTGCCAGTTTCACCCCGAAAAGAGCCAAGCTATTGGACTTCAGCTCATTAAGAATTTTGGTGCCTGGTCGTGAGGCCCTCGTATCTGCCTGTTCTGTTGGTTTCGATGGTTGTGTTGCTCTTGTCGGGCTGCAGCGGTAAAAAAATTACAACCAAGGCCTCATCGCAGCTGAGTGCATATCACATACGCACGATCGCTCTCATCCCATTTGAAACGATGACGACTCCTCAAGCGATGGAGTCGTCCGGGCCTTCTTTCCCCGTACCTTCCGGCGCGCGGCGATCTGATATGTCCATCGCCGTTTCTCCGACGACCGACCAGTATGTGCGGCGGACCCATCTTGTTCCGTCGGCTGCTGGTGAGAAACTCACGGAACTCATGTGGACCAAGCTCAAGGCACGCGTCGGGCTGCGCGTGCTCTCCCCAAGAGAAGCTGTGGCGGCGGCCAGGGAGCTGGCAGGAGGAGGTGCTCCGGAAACAGTCCCGACCCAGAAAATTGCGCAACGTCTTGGAGCCGATGCGGCATTGAGCGGCAAAGTGCTGGTGTATCAGGAGCGTGTCGGCAGCCGCCTAGGGGCGGATCCTCCCGCAGTCGTGGGGTTTGAGGTGAAGTTGGTGGCTCCCGACGGGACCCTTCTATGGGAGGGTAACTATTATGAGAAGCAGCGGCCGATGACCGAAGATTTTGTGGGTTTTATCCAGCGGTACGGGATGTTTGTGACCGCTGAGGAGTTAGCGGCTTATGGCGCGGCTGAGTTGGCTGAGGCGGTTCCGATCGGCGGCGCAACCGAGTAGTCTTAATGAGTGTCTTACGATAAGGTGTGTCCATGCGTGTGATTCCCGCGATCGATTTGAAGGACGGCCGTTGCGTGCGACTACGACAGGGCGATATGGCCGCCGAAACCGTGTATTCCGAGGATGTGCCGGCGGTGGCGCGACGATGGCAACAGCAGGGAGCCGATCTCATTCATGTGGTGGACCTCAACGGCGCTGTTGATGGTGCGCCGAAGAATCTTTCGCAGATCGAAGTGGTGATGAAGACGGTCAGCGTGAAGGTGCAAGTGGGGGGCGGCATCCGTACGATCGACACGGTACGACGGTATCTCCAGGCAGGTGTGGCGCGCGTGGTCTTAGGAACGGCTGCGCTCACAGATCGAGCATTCCTGGCACAGGCTTGTCATGAGTTTCCTCACCGTATCCTGCTGGGCCTTGATGCGCGGGACGGAAAGGTTGCCGTGAAGGGATGGACCAGCGTCTCTGCGACGAGAGCGATCGACCTCCTCAAGGAACTTGCTGACCATGAACTGGGCGCCGTCATTTATACTGACATCGCCCGCGATGGGATGTTGAGCGGACCGAATCTGGAAGCCCTGCGGGAAGTTGTCGAACTGTCATCGTTCCCGGTGATTGCATCTGGCGGCATCACCCGTATCGAGGATCTGCAGGCGGTGCAATCGCTCGGTCCGCGGGTGGAGGGCGCCATTGTCGGAAAGGCCCTCTATGACGGTAAACTGGACTATCGCGAGGCGCTCGCTGCGCTCGGACAGGGATAAGCGTGGAGCAGGACCTGACAGGGAGATTATGTTAACCAAGCGCATCATTCCCTGTTTGGACGTCAAAGACGGCCGGGTCGTCAAGGGGGTGAGTTTTGTCAACTTGCGCGATGCGGGCGATCCGGTCGAGGTGGCCAGCATCTACGACCGTGAAGGTGCGGACGAGTTGTGCTTTCTGGACATCACCGCTTCGCACGAAAACCGTAAGACCATCATTGATGTGGTGATGCAAACCGCGGCCAGGGTCTTCATGCCCTTGACAGTCGGCGGCGGCGTGCGCACGTTGGAGGACATTCGAGCCTTGCTCAACGCCGGGGCCGACAAAGTCAGCATCAATACCACGGCGGTGCAGCAACCGGAGTTCGTCCGCGAGGCCGCGCAACGATTCGGCACGCAGTGCATCGTGGTGGCGATCGATGCCAAACGATCGAAACAAGCCGGTCATTGGGAGGTGTTTACCCATGGCGGCCGGAAGTCGACCGGCCTCGATGCGGTCGAGTGGGCGCAACGCATGGAGCAGTATGGCGCCGGGGAGATCCTCCTGACCAGCATGGATCAGGATGGTCGCCAAAACGGGTACGATCTAGCCTTGACTGCGGCGGTGTCTGAGCGTTTGACGATTCCAGTGATTGCCTCCGGCGGGGTGGGAACGCTGGAGCATTTGTACGATGGGTTAGTGATAGGCAAGGCGGACGCCGTGCTGGCTGCTTCGATTTTTCACTTTCGGACCCATACCATTCAGCAGGCGAAGACCTATTTGCGCGAACGAGGCGTGCCGGTTCGGTTGGAGCCGGCCTAATGGAACAGGATGCGATGCAGACGGCCAGTCGAAGCATAACATATGATGGGCAGGGGCTGATTCCGGCTGTGATTCAGGACTGGCTCGACGGAACGGTGTTGATGGTGGGCTATATGAATCAGCATGCCGTTGTCAAAACTCTTCAGACGCGCTCGGTCCATTTTTGGAGCCGATCACGCCAGAAACTATGGGAGAAGGGTGAAACTTCCGGGCATTTCTTGCGTGTGAAAGATTTGTTCGTCGATTGTGATCGCGATACGATTCTTGTGAAGGCCGAGCCGGCTGGTCCCACCTGTCACACCGGCGAGCGGGCCTGTTTTTTTTTCCGACTCGATGAGCAGGGCCTCGTCGGAAATGCCACGACGAAGGAGGCTTGGGGCGGCATCTTGGAAGGCGTGCTTCGCACCATTGACCACCGGAAAAATCATCCGCAGCCCGGTTCCTACACGACCAAACTCTTTGAGGGCGGCCACGACAAAATTCTCAAGAAAGTTGCCGAAGAGGCCGGGGAAGTCCTGCTTGCGTCCAAAGGCGGCAAGCGCGAAGAAATCATCTACGAGGTTGCGGACCTGTTCTTTCACACGCTCATGGTCTTGGGTTATCACGACATCGCCTTGCAGGACATTTATCAGGAACTGGGTAAGCGTTTCGGCAAGTCAGGACTACGCCAGCCATCGGAGGGAGCCTAGCATGAGTGCCTGTATTTTCTGCCGCATCGTCGACGGCGGCATTCCTGCGAAAATCGTGCATCAGGATGAACAGGCCTTGGTCTTTGAAGACATGAATGCCCAAGCGCCGGTGCATCTCTTGGTAATCCCCAAGCGCCATGTGGTGTCCCTCCAGGACTGCCAAGGGGAAGACCAGGCGCTGCTCGGTCATCTTCTGCTGACCTGTTCGGAGGTGGCGCGGATGAAAAATCTAGCGAAGTCCGGCTATCGGATCGTGACGAATACTGGAGCGGATGGGGGGCAGTCCGTCCCTCACCTTCATTTCCATGTGGTTGGTGGCAGGCATATGGCATGGCCCCCCGGGTAGTGCGCTGCGCTTGTTATTTGACACTCGTGTGAACCGTTTGTTAGGCTAGACGGTCAACTTTCAATCGCATTCAAAGCATCTCCAACCAAGCCTCACGAGTGGTTGGATCCCTGCGGGTGCAAGCGAGGACCGCCGTGGGTCAAGGCCTGATTTCGGACGACATCATCAACCAAATCAGAGACCGGGTAGACATCGCGGAGATTGTCGGCCAGCATGTGGCGTTGACCAGGGCCGGCCAGAATCTTAAGGGCTTGTGTCCGTTCCATCAGGAAAAGTCTCCCTCTTTCACGGTCAGTTCTTCGCGACAGATCTTTCACTGTTTTGGGTGTGGAGCCGGTGGCAATGTGTACACGTTTCTCATGAAATTGACGGGGGCCGGTTTTCCTGAAATTGTCCGGGATCTTGGGCGCAAGGCGGGGGTGGATGTTCCCGAATCGACCGGTGGACATTCCAATCATGAACGCACGCAGCTCGGACGCCTAGAGCAGCTCAATGCCGCGGCCGGGGTGTGGTACCAGCGGATGTTAACGGACGAGGCGGGTGGAGCCCATGCCCGGGACTATCTCGATGGACGAGGCATCCAACCCGATACGATGAAGCAGTTCCAATTGGGGTATGCGCCGCC
>JBDTWG010000127.1:0-9224 GCA_040006855.1 Nitrospira sp. | reverse complement strand
GGTACAACTTCAGACCCGACGGTTGGGGTTCAAGTCCCTCCGAGCGCACCATAAAATCAATAGATTGTATGACCATATTCATTAACCATGGCGGACCGAGCTTTCCCCCACTCAAGGCTTTTCACAACAGCATTCTACGGGGGCTAGATGTGCCTTGCCGTCATCAGGCATTCAAGGTAGGATCGCGGCCTGAGCGGACCACAGAGAGGGCATTGAAGGATATGAGAGGGAATCGATGGAACAAGCTCAGATCGAAGCGAAGCCGTTGACAATGGGTGAATTGAGTGTGATGGCCCTACAATATTCAGAGAATCCGCAAATCTTGATTGTTATCGAAGAAGCCATGAAACGGCGGCAATCTGATGTGCCCCAAGGCGCCATATAAAGAGTATGACGTGGACCATCGAGCATCCCACCCAAGAAGGTTGGTACTGGTTCAGAATGGACACTACCGAAAAACGCACCGTTATCGTTTATGTGATCAGTCCAGATCGGATGGTGGCTGTTGGGAGTGAAAGCGAAGGTAATCCAGCAGCCCAGAAGGGGTCGTGGTTTGGCCCCGTAGCGCCGCCTCCGTTTGAAGATCGACAGCCGCAACTGTGAGACTCCGAGCGGGACGATAGGAGCAGTTTCCTAGAAAGGGAAGTAGACACATGTCTCGTTTCCTGATCTATTGCTCCGTTGCAGCCGTGATTGGCGTGGGGGGCTATTTCGTCGCACGCCTACTCCGTTCGAGTGACATCATCGATTGACCTCGACCACCGACCAACCGACCAAGCCTGGGTATGTGCCCCGCTGAAATCAATTCCTCTCATTGAACATGGACAGACGAAAGATCGCCACGGGGTATGATGACGTTACGCTGGCGGAATGCATGCGGTCTCAAACTCCCATTGACGGAACGGGTGCAGTTAGGGTAGTTCAATGACGAAAAAGAAAGATGTTGTTAGGTGCGAGAATCCAGGCTGCAAGTGGAAAATCGTGATTAGCCAATCGAAAAGTAGTCCCCCGCCTGAGACTCCCAACGACCATGTTCACGAACGCTATGACCCCCACTTCTACTTTTCCGTCCTCTGCAAACACTGCGGACATTACACAATAACCTCACCGAAACCCATGCTTACACCTCCCTCCGGCAGTCCGTAAGTCCGCCAACATGCCCCCCGTTGCTCATTTTGCAAGTCCAGCTTCACCTGTCAATCCCGACCTGGGATAACTCATTCATTAATTTTCTAGGAAGACCGCTCCGCATGGTTGGTCCCCTCCCGTTTGTGCCATCGCGCCTCCTGGTGCTCCACGATGACTCCGCCTTTCCCGAACGCGTGCCCGGCCTCCTTCGACCCCACCTTCCTGGCTAACCGTGGAAACCTGTGCCTCGCCCCACGCAAGATTCCATCGTCCTGGGGTGTGAACGCTCAAGGGGGTTCTTTGGCGGGAATGTATGATCTTACTTCTTGGAAGGACCATGAAAGCTCTTCGTGGCGACTCAAAAATACGGGTAATATTTATTTCCTCTGTCTTCCTAAAAGCATATTGACAGTTTAAGCCTTTTCACTTAGTGTAGGCATAACCATACACTTGAGTTATTCCGAATTCGGTTTTTGATTTGAGTGATGGAACAGCGCCGGAAGCTGCGATTTGGAGGCATTTTATATCCCTTGAAGACAACGAGGCGACCATGCAAAGACCAATCGTACGATGGCTAACCATTGCAGTTATTCTCACCTGGAACGTCGGGAACGATCCCTTCGCAGTTGCCGTGCCTATCTCATACAACACCGGCTCTCAAATGGTGACTGGCAGGATTGATACCCCTCTCTACACCGATCAGGGACAGACCTACGGACCATTTGGCTCTAATTATGGATATACACAGATCTTCGACGGCGCGACGGTGGTGCGGCATGTTGAATTGAACTTTACGTTCGACCAGAATTTCACGACAGCGCAACAGCAAATGTTTCGCTCGACGGCGGAAAGCGGCGTTGAAGGAATTTGGAACAACCGCGCAGTAATCACAGACACCATGACCCAGCGGTCTTTTCCGCTTCTAGTTGATGTGACTACTACAGGCCCCGTGTTTGATCAGAACACTTTTGTCAACTCCGGACCAGGACGAAGCAATACATCCATTTGGTACGCCGGATCGGTCACCGCCGGAGTCATGGCGCATGAGGTCGGGCACTATTTAGGTTTGTATGATGAGTATATTGGCGGCGCAGTTGATAGGTATCCCAACCCCACACTGAGCACGGCGTTGATGGGGACCGGGGCGAATGACGAGAATCCGCAAATGCTGTCTCGTTACTATCAAGGCTATTTGGATTTCATGACCGGGCTGAATCCCGGCCATCAGTTTACCATTGCGACAGCACCGGAACCTTCTACCCTCCTCATGTTACTAAGCGGCATGATCGGCATCCTGTTTTTTAGGCGTCAACGGTCCCTCCACTCTCAAGAACGATCCGCGCCGAACGAACTGGGGCGCAATTAGAATCGCAATCCGCGCTCGGACCGGTATCTATGGCAAGGCCCCCAGTGCATAACGAGCATGCCATATTTAACGAAAGGATCGGGCAACCGGGCTGCTTGCCTGCGTTGTGGCGAATTGGCTTATGTGCATTGTTCCTCTTTGCTTATCCCGGCTCCGCGATGACTATGCCAGAAGACAAGTTAGTCCAGCTGCAACTCGACGACGTTCATCCACTGCACGGGGGGCAAAATATGGTGATTTCGAGCGACGGCACCGCTCTGAGCCAGATCGTAGTTTGGCGGAAAGACCTGTCGAGGTTATACGAGGTTCGGTATAAAACCCGCATTTCGCCTGAGGTGATGGGGGATTTAGCCAGACTGTCGAAGGCTGCCGCCGCTGCGGAGCCGCCCACGCCTCGCGCGGGATTTCCAGACGAACCTCGTCCGACAATCACTGCCACCTTTCAGTCACAGAAGTCTTTACGTCTATTAAAATGGGCGAACGATCAGTATCCGAAGTTTGATAGCATTTATGCAGTGCTCTTAGGCCAGCTTGAGAGGGCACGACACACCACTGCTATTTATGAAGGCCCATACGACCCTCGCGGACTGTTGGATTAGTCCAAAGCGTTGGCCGCCTGCTGACCGTTTCGCTCAGGGGCCACACTAACGACGCTGACATTGAACACGGTATGCTCATTCGGGAACTGGTTCTCCTCCTGCAAGCTCTTTCAAAAAACTCTTGTCGTACACATGAAGCCTTCAATCACCAAGCCTATCCCCCCCGCTTTTGGAGAAACACTGACATCCGGTACCGGTACCCGCATCGACGGCCCCCCCTCCTGTTGGCGCAAGGGTATTCCCCCCGGGGGCACTGAACAGGTGTTATTACAGTGTTAGGGAGAGAGACAAACTGGAGCCGAAACAAGCGAAGAGCAACGAAGAGATGTGGACGGGTTGAAAACCTCAAAGACAGGGTTGGAGCGGGGTTGCCCAAAATCATCAAAGACTTGAGGAACCCCATCTCCTGTGATCCCAAAGCAGGCGCGCTACCGGGCTGCGCTACGCCCCGACTGAGTTCTGTTCCAGCACAATCCGTTGCAGCAATGCCTTCGCTTGGGTGAAGGCGCAGGCGCGATGGCTGATGCAATTCTTCACATCCGGCGACAGTTGAGCCAACGTTTGATGATATTCCGGCACGATGAAAATCGGATCATACCCAAACCCATGAGAACCGGTAGCCTCTTCGGCAATCGATCCTTCCAATACACCTCGTACCGACGTGGTCTCGCCGGCAGGAAACGCGATGGCCGCCACCGTCACAAACCGGGCGCCGCGTTTTGCGGACGGGATCCCACGAAGCTCATGCAGCAGTTTTCGGCAATTGTCCTCATAACTAGCATGTTCCCCGGCGTATCGAGCCGCAAAGGCCCCAGGACGTCCCCCGAGCGCATCGACCTCCAGGCCGGTGTCATCCGCAACCGTCGGCAACCCCGTGTAGCGCGCAATCTCTACGGCCTTTTTCATGGCGTTCGCTTCGCAGGTGGCTCCGTCTTCTACGACATCCGGCGCCTGGGGAAAATCATCCAACGTTTTGATCGTGACGCTCACATCCTTGAGCAGGGCAATGAGCTCCTGCTTCTTGTGTTGATTTCTGGTCGCCAACACAATCTGCATGATCAACCAAGCGATCCGATCAGTGATTTCTGCAGCTCAACCAGCTCACGGATCGCCCCCCACCCGAGGTCGAGAAACTCATCCATGTCCTTCTTATTGAACGGAGTCCGTTCGGCCGTACCCTGAACCTCGACATACTGCCCGGTGCCGGTCATCACTAAATTCAAGTCCACTTCGGCATGCGAGTCTTCCTCATAGGCCAAGTCTACCAATACTTGACCGCCGACCTTTCCAATACTGATTGCCGCCAAGTAGTCGGTGAGGGGATTCTTCTTCACGAGGTCTTTCTTTTTCAAGACGGTCATCGCGTCCGCCAAGGCGATAAAAGCCCCGGTAATCGAAGCCGTGCGGGTCCCCCCGTCGGCTTGAATGACATCGCAATCGATCCACACCGTCCGCTCCCCCAACCGCGTCGTGTCTATGACAGCGCGCAAGGCACGTCCAACCAGGCGTTGAATCTCCAGCGTTCGCCCACCCTGCTTGCCCTTGACTGATTCCCGGGGTGAACGATCGTGCGTGGCCCGTGGCAGCATGGCATATTCGGCCGTCACCCACCCGCTCCCCTTCCCCTTCAGGAATGGGGGAACTTTTTCTTCAATCGAAGCCGTGCAGATGACCTTGGTGTCCCCCATTTCGATCAGGACGGAGCCTTCGGCATGTTTCGTAAAATTGCGCGTCACCTTGACCGGGCGGATTTGATCCCGCCGTCGCCCATCGATCCGACCCAACGCTGCCCCGGTCACCATTTAAGTCGCACCCCTTCCTGCACAGCAAATCTAAAGGAGCGGATTATAGTGAACGGAGCTTCAAAGAGCAAATCAAACGACACGGCTAGGTCACGATTTCAGAAGCGGCGTTTCGACTGGCGTTCACCGACGACCCATGTATAATCCATCGTATAATCCATCATTGAGGTGGGCAATGCCCTTCGTTGAGGCCCCTACCCTACACAACGAGCAATGGGATGAGCGTCAGAATTGACGACCCCACCGAACCGTGATCCATAAGCAGGCAAATCTGTGACAAACAGAGTCTTGTCATAATATCAACGTGGTTTCAGTAGCATTGAGCTGCGCAAGGAAAGCCCATAGAGGCCCTCTGGACGACAACGGAATGGCACAGAAGGTGCAATCCTCGTAGGCTCCAGCATATGCTTCAGACTTATACCCATGCGACCGATACTGATCCTAGCCTTGCGGCATATCTGAGCACTTAAACCTAGCGAGCAGCTTTCTATGAGCATTCAGTCTGTCACCGAAGAAACCAGCCAACCCTCGCTTCTCGACAATCGCAGCATCTTGATCGTAGACGATGAAGAGCCCATTCGCCGGTTGCTGGGTTATCTGCTCGAACCCCATGGATACCATGTCACCTTGGCCGGTGAATCCCGCGAAGCTCGTCAGCGAATGGAAAAAGGGGCCTATGCCCTCGTGTTGTGCGATGTGAATATGCCCGGCGAATCCGGCATGGACCTCGTACGCCACATTCTCGTTCAATTCCCCACCACGGCTGTCATCATGATTACGGGCCTGGATAGCCCCGTTCTCGCCAACGCGGCCCTGGACATGGGGGCCTTCGGCTATGTGATCAAGCCCTTCGAGGCCAATGAAGTCCTCATTAATGTGGCCAATGCGTTACGACGGCGCAAGCTGGAAATTGAAAATGCCATGCACCGGGAGAATCTCGAAGAAGTCGTCCGGACCAGAACGATTGCTCTGCAACAGGCTCTCGAATGGCTGGAACGCAGTGAAAAAGAATTGCGCCTCTCGCGCGAAGAAACCATTCAGCGGCTCGCCATCGCCGCCGAATATCGCGACAGTTCGACGGCACAGCACATCCAACGGATGAGCCACTACTGTGAACTTCTCGCCCGTCGCTACGGCCTGTCCCCCGATCGATGCGATTTGATCCGCACGGCCAGCCCCATGCATGACATCGGCAAAATCGGCACTCCGGATCACGTGCTCCTGAAGCCCGGCAAATTCACGCCGGAAGAGTTCAAGGTGATCACCCAACATACGGAAATCGGATATCGTATTTTGGCGGGTTCCGATTCTGAACTGTTGAAAGTGGCCGCCCTCATCGCATGGACCCACCATGAACGTTACGATGGAACCGGCTACCCGCGCGGGTTGGCGGGAGAAGCGATTCCACTAGAAGGACGGATTACCGCCATTGCAGACAACTTCGATGCCCTCACAACTCAGCGGGTGTACAAGCCGGCGTATGAGTTCGATCATGCCAAAGATCTGATGCTGAGAGAACGCGGCAAGCATTTTGATCCCGACCTTCTTGATATCTTCTTCAACTCGATGGACGATATCAAACGTATATACGACCAATTTGCAGACCCGAACTGGTTCTCCTCTGCTCGGCACCGTCAGTCCACTCAGGAGCTGAATGAGTCATGATGGCACATCGTTCACGGAATTGGATTGCATATCTCTGCGAGAATCTCGCCTCGTCCGGCATGATGCCGACCTGGGAAGCGGCGACGTATCTGACCGACAATCTATTCGGGGACAAGCCCAATCCCCGCCTGCTACGAACCACCAGTCCCTACGAGGAGACGACGCATCTGCTTCATCGTCTGTATAAACCGCTCGTCGAGGCAGCCACGCGCGACATGGCCCTTCCCTCAGCGGCCATGATCCATGTCTTCACGGACGTCAGCCTCACCGGCAACTCCGCCGTGTTAGTTGTCTATATCCCCGGACAGAATCGACCGCATCAACTCTTGCTCCTGGATGCGGCGAAGGCCTGGGAATTGGTGTTTGAGAACTCGGAGGTATTCAATGCCTGGGCGGAGGAACGCTACAGCTGGATCAAAACTTCCCTCGCGAACGTTATCTCAGGAGCCACCACCCCTACCCTTCCCCCAGCCCTCGAAGCCGTCAAGAACTGACTGCCACGGCAGAGTTGCGGCCCTTCCGCCATCGTTCCTAATCTAGTCGGGATAACAGGGTGCAGCCGCGATAGGCCCACGAACGACACTTCAAGCCTATGCGTCGTAATTCAGGTTGGGCGCCAGCCACCGCTCGATTTCGCTCACGGGCAGTTTCTTACGGGTCGCATACTCATCCACCTGGTCGCGGTTGATCTTTCCCACCGCAAAATACTTGGTCTGCGGATGTGCGAAATAGAGTCCGCTGACGGACGCGGCCGGCAGCATCGCAAACGATTCCGTCAACGTCACTCCGCATGCAGCCTCGGCGCCCAACAGATCGAATAGCGTTCGTTTCTCGGTGTGATCCGGGCAAGCAGGATAGCCGGGAGCCGGCCGGATGCCGCGGTACCGTTCCCGGATCATGTCTTCCAGTGTGAGCGTCTCCGCTTTTCCATATCCCCACTCATGTCGAACTTGTTTGTGCAGCCATTCGGCGAAGGCTTCCGCCAGCCGGTCCGCCAACGCCTTGGTCATAATGGAATTGTAGTCGTCGTGATCCTTCTCGTACTTCGCGCACAGCGCCTCAACACCAATGCCGGCCGTGACCGCAAACGCTCCGATATAATCCGCTCGACGAGACTTCTTCGGTGCAATGAAATCCGCCAATGCTAAATTGTATTGGTCGGCAGGCTTCTCCATCTGCTGCCGAAGCGTATGGAACACTGCCTGGACGTCCCGACGTTCCTGACCGCGGTACACTTCGATATCGTCCCCCACACTATTGGCCGGGAAGAATCCGTACACCCCGCGGGCGGTCAACAACTCGCCACGGATGATGTCCTCCAGCAACGCCTGCGCATCCTCGAACAGTTCCTTGGCCTTGGGCCCCACCGTCGCGTCCTCAAAAATGCTGGGGTAGCGGCCTCGTAATTCCCAGGTGTGGAAGAAGGGCGACCAATCGATGTACGGCACCAACTCACGCAATGGCAGCCGATCGATAGTACGTACGCCGGTGAACGAGGGAGTGGGAATATCGACGGTCGCCCAGTCGGTGGCCAGCCGATGGTTGCGCGCCTCTTCGAGGCTGCGGAGGACTTTCGGCCCACGGTCCTGATGCGCCTGCCGGACCCGATCGTAATCGGCACGGACGGTATCGGCGAAACTCTCCCGCTGCTGCTCGTTGATTAGACTGCCGACGACGCCGACGGCGCGTGAAGCGTCCAGCACATGCACGGTCGCATGGCGATAGGAGGGCGCAATTTTAACGGCGGTGTGGGCCTTGCTGGTTGTCGCTCCGCCGATCAACAGGGGAAGCTCAAATCCCTGCCGCGTCATCTCCTTGGCCACATGTACCATTTCGTCCAACGAGGGAGTGATCAACCCGCTCAATCCGACGATGTCCACCTGTTGCTCGCGGGCCGTCGCCAGGATTTTCTCGCACGACACCATGACGCCAAGATCAATCACATCATAATTGTTGCATCCCAGCACGACGCCCACGATGTTCTTGCCGATATCGTGCACATCACCCTTGACGGTCGCGAGCAGAACCTTTCCATTCGCGCGGGAGGTGCCCAAGCGCTGCTTTTCGGCCTCCATGAACGGCATGAGATAGGCCACGGCTTTCTTCATCACGCGAGCGCTCTTCACCACCTGGGGCAAAAACATCTTCCCCGATCCAAACAGATCGCCGACCACATTCATGCCTGCCATCAAAGGTCCCTCGATGACATCGAGCGGCCTGGTCGTCTTCTGCCTCGCCTCTTCCACATCCTGATCGATATAATCCGTCAACCCCTTCACGAGCGCATGCGCCAAGCGTTCCTCCACAGGCCGGGTGCGCCACTCGTCGTCTTTGACGACCGCCTTCCCTTTTTGCTTGACCGTTTCGGCAAAGGTGACCAGTCGTTCGGTCGCATCCGGCCGGCGGTTCAATAGCACATCTTCGACCAGCGCCAGGAGATCCTTGGGAATTTCTTCGTAGACGGCCAACTGCCCGGCATTGACGATGCCCATGTCGAGGCCCGCCTGAATTGCATGGTACAGGAACGCCGCATGCATGGCTTCGCGCACGACATTGTTGCCGCGGAACGAGAAGGAGATATTGCTGACCCCGCCGCTGACCTTGGCCAAGGGCAAATGTTGCTTGATCCACCTCGTCGCTTCAATGAAGTCGACCGCGTAATTA
>JBDTWG010000126.1:0-9244 GCA_040006855.1 Nitrospira sp. | reverse complement strand
GGATTTTGGACAAAATGAGTTTGAAGAATAATGCCGAATTGACTCGATATGCGTTGCAGCACGGGCTGGTGGTCTGACTGATCCTCGGTGAGTCGAACAAACAATGACAATCTATTGTGTCTATTTCTGACACAGGAATCCCACACCTGCCGATAGCTATCCCTCCGTTTCGACTGTATTGTCCACAGCATGCAAGAGTCTTGGATCTTGGGCGGAGCTACGCTGTTGTCGATCTTCCAGGCTGTTCGTGGAAACGGCTCGATCGAGCGGTCCTCTTTTGAGCACCGCACAAAATCGTTTTCTCAACGCTGGCCTGGTGTCCTAAGCGGACTGACTGCTGGGGAAGCCGCCATGCTGCAGGACCTCGCCTGGTGGGGGCCTTTGATGGAGAACCGACTGCAACAATTGGCCGGGGTACGCGCCGAAACCCGAACCATTCGGAGGGGGTGAAACCCATGATGCGACTGACAAACCTGACAGGCCGGCGACCCGTCAAACGGCCGAAGGTGGCGGTGGTCTATGAAGATGTGACGGCCGGATTCCGATTTGCCGATTGGTTTGCCCAGCATGGCTATCAAGCTACGTTGACGTCTGCCGTTCACCAGCTGGAGCGCAACCTGCAAGAGCTTCATCCGGATGTCATCGTGGTCGGTTTTTCTTCTGCTCCAACGCCATTCCACAGTACCGTGCCGCGTCTCAGAACCACCTGCCCGCAAGTGCCGATCATCGCAATGGTGGATCAGTCCGTGAACATGTTGCGGGATGGGTCAGGCGCTGCCTTGGCCAAGGTGTTTGGCGCCGATGTTTTCTTGTGTCACTCCCTCGATCCTCCGTCGCCCACGTGAGAAGAGTTCTCCTGCGAATGTGTTCCCAATCGTTCCCGGAACAGCGCGAGGCACTGGTGGGGCACAGATCGTCGCTGAGTGTCTGCGAAGTTAAGAGGAGCCGCATTGTGGCGAAGCCGAAAGTATTGATTATCGAGGATGATGAGACGATCGCCGCGGCCTTGCAGTCGGCGTTCCAGGATGAGTGTGAAGTTTTCGTAACTGGGCAGAATTCAGCGACGGGCATTGAGGAACAGGAATGGGAGCCGCGCGTGACATTGTTGGGTTTGGAATCGTCAGCGAAACCCAACCCGGAGGACGGTGTGCGTCTCTTGCAAGAGCTGCGGCGGTCGGGGCACAGGGGAAAAATGATCGTCTACACGAGTAGCGCTGAACGAAGTATTGCCGTTCGAGCTGTCCGCTGTGGTGCCAGCGAGGTGCTCTCGAAACCCCTCGACGTGGCTCTGTTGAAAGGAATTGTGCGCCGCGCCGCACGAATTGCCGATCTCGAGCAGGAGGCTCAGGCAGGCATGACGGACGGTGGTCATGAAGCATTCGCAGGCATGCTGGGCACCAGTTCCGGCATGCAGCGAATTTTTGAGGCGATCCAAAAAGCCTCGACAAATGATGCCCCCATTTTGATTGCCGGTGAGAGCGGAACGGGCAAGGAGTTGACCGCCAAGGCGATTCATGACCGTGGTTTGCGAAAACAGGCCCCGTTCGTGCCCATCAATTGCGGGGCGATTCCAGAAAATTTGTTAGAGTCTGAGCTCTTCGGGTATGAACGAGGCGCCGTTACGGGGGCGGTCAGTCAGAACAAAGGGAAAGTCGAATTCGCGCAAGGAGGAACGTTGTTTCTCGATGAGGTAGGCGAGTTGCCGGTTGCGCTACAGGTCAAGTTATTGCGGTTTCTGCAGGATCGCACGTTTGAACGGGTCGGTGGGCATCAGCGCATTGAAATGAATGTCCGCATCATTGCTGCGACGAATGTGAATCTCCAAGATGCGATCGAGAAAGGCACGTTCCGAGAGGATCTGTATTATCGGCTCGGAGTCGTGCATATCAATTTGCTTCCGCTGCGAGAGCGTGGTGAAGATGTGGTGTTCATGGCCACGGCATTTCTACGGCAGGCCGCTGCCCATTACGAGAAGCCCATCCGCGGTTTTACCCGCGAGGCGTTGGAGGCCATGCGAGCCTATACCTGGCCGGGTAACGTGCGCGAATTGACCAACAGGGTCGGTCGTGCCGTGGTGATGGCGGAGGGCACTCATATCGGGCCGGTAGACTTGGATATTCCTCACCAGGCGCCGCGGCCGGATGAGAGCTCGATTTGTCTTAAACTCAACCAGCAGCGGATCGAGACCGACCTGATCATGAAGGCGTTCACGCTCTCGCAGGGGAACCTGAGTCGAGCCGCGCACGAGTTGGGCATCAGCCGTTCCACTCTCTATCGACGATTGCGTCAGTACGGCATGGACCGCGCGCTGGATGCGCGGCGGACTCTCGGCGCCTCTCCGCGGGCGTGGCTGTCAGAGCACTGATCGTGGTACAGGATGAGCAGAAACATGTATGTCGGCCTGGCATGGTGGATGGGTGTCTGCCTCTCCTGATGCGCCAGCTGCCGAGGTGGATGTGCGTAAAAAAGTTGACCAGCCCACCTCTATTTGTTAAGTACTAGACTCTCAACGACAGAATTTTCCTCGTCTGTTCCGAGGCGTTGTGAGGACCATCACGTGATGGTCCTCCCTTGTGACGCATTTCCCATGTGAATCCACCGTGCCATGGACGATGAATGACAAGCTCACTGATGCGCCACCTTGCAGGAGAGGGGCACGAACAGGCGGGATCCTCAATTGCCGAGCAGGAGCGAATGAATGCCATCTGATGTACCCTCTCTCTGGACTCGACGAGACCTATTGCGCACCACGGCGGTGGGAATAGCATTGGCGGCGGTTCGCATGGCCGTTCCGGCCGACGCGTGGGCGGCACGACTTCCAGAAGGACGTGTGAGTCTTTACAATCTGCAGACGGATGAACGGTTGTCAGTCACGTACCGGACGGATAGCGGGGCATACGATCAAGGGGCGCTCAACGACCTGAACCACCTTCTGCGCTGCCATCACACCAATGAGTCGACGATAATGGATGTGCGGCTCATTGAATTCGTCAATCTCGTTCAAAAACGAATCGGTGGCCGTCGCGATGTGTATGTCGTGTCCGGTTATCGTTCTCCGGAATATAACGACCAGCTGATCAGAATGGGTACTCGTGCGGCCCGCAACAGCTATCATGTGTTGGGGCAGGCCGTGGATGTGCAGATGCACGGTGTGCCGTTGCGTACCCTGCGAGAAGTCGCGTTACGATTGGGATGCGGCGGCGTCGGTTATTATCCACGCGGTAAGTTTGTGCATCTCGACTCGGGACCGCTTCGTTATTGGTAAGGGGCCGTTCCTCTCCTCCCTGTATCGCTCTCGATTCAAGGATGATCTCAGGACCCTTGTGGGCACGGAATTCCTTCCTGATATTTGCATGACCCTATCGCCATCCCGTGATAGGGTGATCTCGCACGCTGAGCAGTACGGGCGCTCTATGGGACTTCTGATCAAGGAGTGTGAAGAATGATGGTGTCACGGGGAGATGTCGTCGCTGTCGAGTACACAATTCGATTGACGGACGAGCGCGTCATCGAGACCACCGTCGGTGATTCACCGTTGATCTATACGCATGGACAGAATGAAATTTTGCGGGGATTGGAAGCAGGGCTTGATCAAATGGAGCTCGGGGCGTCCAAGATGGTGACGGTTCAGCCGGTCGATGCCTATGGGGAAATTCATCCGGAGGGATTCTTCGAGGTGCAGAGGAATCGGGTCCCGGTGGAGGCTCAAAGAATCGGAACAAAACTGGAAGCGACGGCCCCGGATGGAAGGACGGTGTTTCCGTATGTCGCGGAGATCAAGTCGGACGTCGTCGTACTCGACCTCAATCACCCACTGGCAGGTCAGACGTTGCGATTTGAGGTGAGAGTTGTGGATATCCAGCGGGGTGACCAGCAGCTCGTCACAGGAGCGCCGGCCGGTCGACAAGAGGAGCGTTAACCTACCAGGTCGGGATTCATCCTGGCCATAGACTGGACCGAGGTGGCCTTGATTTCGTTGTAGACGATGGCGCGGCCGGCCTGTCGAAGTCGGCTGAACACCCCTTCTACCACTACGTAGTCACCTTCCCGCACGTCAGCCTTTCCAAGTCCCACCACTTTGAGCGTTCCGGCACCGTCCTGCAGGAGAAAACCAAACGCGGGGTGTCCATCGCGATTCGTGGCCAGTTGAAAACTGGTCACCCGTCCGCTGACGGTCACTGCTTGGTGATCATAGTGGTCGGGATGGGCCAAGAGTTCTGTGACCTCCACAATCGCGGAGGCTGAGAGCGAGAGAGCAGGGAGCACCCATCCTAGGAGGGCCAGTGTCCCGAGCAGGAGTGTGATGCGAGTGACTCTTGAGCGGAAATTGTGTCTGCCGTCTTGTTGAAGCAACATAGATGAATTATACAAAATTCACTCCGAGCTGAGAAGCCAGTCGCAAAAAAATATTTAGACCATTCAAGGATGGGCCTCTGGAATCCGACGGCCTTCTCCATTCAACATCCCGCAGCCGTCGGTGAGAGGAAGCTTCTTCATCGTCGAAGATCGTCGTGCAGCTCCCCCATGAAACTCGTCAGCACATGCTGCTTCATTTGACCGATTTCTTCTTCCGTGGGTTGGCCCGCTTCGTCGGCCAGCGCTAGGGTTTCTTTGGCGACCGGTGCGGTGCGCTTCAGGAGTTCTTCTTCGAGCGCTTCGGGACTGAGGTCGATTTCAGACAACGTTGCCATCAGTCGCTGTAGTCCGAAGAGAGAGCGAGTGTTTTCAGAATGGACGGCATTGGAGCTCGCACCATGGACGAGCGACAGCCAGAATTTCGCTTCAAGGTCTTCACCCAATGTCCCCCAGACGAATAACCGGAGTTTCTCCACCAGAGCGTCTTCGGTGCGCTCTAAGCCATCGTAGAGCGCTATGGAGCGTTCTACGGGTCTTTCACCGAGGACGGCCAGCGTTTCTTTCCAGAGGTCGAGCGTTGCGGCGACCGGAAGATCCTTTATCGGAGAACGTTGCAGCGTATTCTGGATGGTCTGGAGATAGTGGTGGAGATGTTTGACCTTCCGTCCGGCAAGACTTCCGGCGGGAATGCCCCAGATGTGACCAATTTCGTGATCTTGCATGGGGGTCGCGTTGATGGACTTCCACTCACGCTCGGAGAGTTCAAACCGCTTCCGATACTTGTCCAGAAGGCGCAATTGCGTCTGTATTTCGAGTCCCAGCCTGGCTTCCTGGTAGGCCTCGGCAGAGATATCGTTCTCGTCCCAGCGGCGGTCTAACAGCCGGATCGCCGGTTTGGGGACTGCGGCACGGGCCTGTTGTTTAATGGCCGCGATGGCGTCTGGTTCGATCTTGTATCGCGTCTGCAGGAGATCCGTGGCCGCGCGAACCATTCCCTCTGCGAGCGCGGTCATCCCTTTCATGCCTTCCATTTGAAGCCAGAGCCGTTCTCGTCGCATTCGGACCCGGCGGCGATACTCGTCCCGGCGGCTCGTCACATCACGCAAGGCGTCTTGTTTCACAACCTGGTGGAGAGGCTTGCTGCCGGCCACGCAGCGCGGATCCGGGCGGTCTGCTGCAATGTGGCTGATTTCCTCGGGCGTAATATCAAAATGCTGAAGCAAGAGGAGCTTGAGCATGATACGAGCTTGGATCGGGGATTGTTCAATGGTGGAGGCGATGAGTTCTGGGGTGAGCAAAGCGGACATGGTGTGGTCCCTCGTGCGACGTAAAAGGTTCGCTTACGCCGTGCCCTGATGGCTGGTTTCAAGATAGACCGCGACGTATTCCCTAATTTGCTGGATGCTGCCGCTGATAAACATCTCTCGCGGAATCTCGACGCGAACCAACTTGGCAGGGTCGACGCCTCGATCGATGGCATATTCTTCGTCGATATACAGGGTCACGGAACCATCAGGAAAACGAATGGCATAAACCGCGTTGCTTTCAGCCATAGGAGCTGCTCCGTCTGTGTTGTTGAATCGTAGAGATAATACAGGTAACACAGGCTCAGCCCGGCTGTCAAAATGAGGTGGCCTGCCGTGGAATGCTGGCCTCCTGGGGTAGAAAAACTGGGTCTGTTGGAGGATGGAATTGGTGCCGAGCGCCGAAGACAGTTCGGAGCGGGGTATGAAAGAGGCGATAAGGGGTGCCTCTGAATCCTGGACTGCCGGCCAGCTAGGCGTAAAAACAGCACGGCCTTCGGTCACCAGACCGAAGGCCGCGGAAATAAATGCCGTGAATCGCTCTAGCCACCCAGGGTATCGAGCGTTTCCTTCAGGCTCTTGCGAATGCAGGTAAAAATAGGCGTATCGCGCAAAGTATACCGGCTGCCTTCGGTTTCCCTCAGCGCCATGACGAGATCCAAGAAGTCTTCGGGCTTATCGCTCTCGAACGCGACGACCCATTCCTGATCGTCCAGACCGAACGAATAGGTGGTGTTGAGTTTGACCGACGGGAAGCGATGGCCGACCTCGATGTGTTCGTCCATCATGCCCTGCCGCGCGGCCTTGGTAAGGAGGAACCATTCTCGCGTTTTTACGAATGGGTACACGAAGATGTACTTGGCTTTGCCCGGGACCACGGTCAGCCGCTTGCTTTCCTGGTTTTCGTGGGTGTGATGATCGACGTAGATGGAGCGTTTGGTGATGGCCAAGTAGGAATAGGGGTTCAGAATATACTTGCCCAATCCGGAAGCCATGATTTTGGTGCTCATTTCCTGGAACAGTTCGAGTTCATAGCTGATACGCCAGAGCATCAGGTCGCAGTCACCTCGAATGCCGACCGTCGTGTAGGCGATGACGAGGACTTTGCCTTGGTACTCTTCCACGGCACGGAGAAACTCTTGTTTGCCGCGTGTGCGCTCATCTTCTGGGAGCCGTCGCCAAGCTGGATCGATCTTATAAAAGGTAAAATTGACGTATTGGCGGCGGGGTGGTTGTTCGGGGCTGGACATGACGAACCCTCCAGGCAAGTTCTTGATAATGTAAAAGAATAAGAGTCAGTGTGTTTAGCATTTCATCTCGCAGGCTGTCAACAGAGCCAGAGTTGCACGAGGTGTGAATTGACAGGGACAAATCGATCTGGTACTGCCTGATCCGTATGAGCGCCCTCCAAAGATTGTCTGCCGGATCCTGTTTCATATCCAGCCTCTTTGTAGCGGCGAGCTGGACGGTTGTCGTGCCCGCGAACGGCATCGAGATCCAACCCACTGCTGAACACATCCAGAGCACCGTCGAGCGAGGAAAGGCGGCGGCGCGCCAACGCCTCTCCCCCGATCAACTCCATACCTCGTTCGGCTCTCACCAAGCCCTCCTCCCGCGCGGGTTCATCATGACCAAGCTGGGTAGTCTCCTCATCATGGCCAACCATCTAGCCTTGCGGGATCTGTCACCGACCGAGCAGGACATTGCTCAGGTCATGGCGAATGACCTGCTCCTGGTGAATGTCGTGATCTATGGCGATCGGGTGAACTTTGCCGCCGACAGTTATGTGGTGATGGAACAGGCCGGTCGAACGGTGAAACCGGCCTCGGTGCGGTTCGATGCGCGGGGCGATCGCACGGCGGTGTGGCCGCAACAGCCGGCCTATCGGGCAAAAGTAATCGCACAGTTTCCCTATGCCGACCTTGACCCACGGGCTCAGACCACGCTCACGGTTTTTCCCTCCGGCGGCGGACAAGTCACCTTCGAACTCGATTTTTCTAAGATTGAATAACTGCCCGCTTGGCCCCCTGGTCTTGATTCCTATCGCAAAGGCTTCGACTTCATGAATACACCGAGAACCTGGACGGCTGAAACCATCGCGATCGGTTCGGAACTGTTGCTCGGGGGCCGCCTCGACACCAATTCACTGTTCATCGCCGATCAGCTGGCGGCCTGTGGCATTGAACTCCGGTACAAGACGACGGTCGGTGACGATCGATCCGATATCGTGGCCGCGTTGAAGACAGCGGTGCGGCGATCCCGCGTGGTGATGATCACGGGTGGGCTTGGTCCCACAGTCGATGACCTCACGCGAGACGCCGTGGCGCGCGCGACCGACCGCCGGCTGGCTCGCCGCAAGGCTGCATTGGACGAGATGACTGCGCGCCTGGCCGAATGGGGGCGCACACCGACCACGTCGCAGTTCCGGCAAGCTATGATTCCCGCCGGCGCGGACGTGCTCTCCAATCCGGTCGGGACGGCGCCAGGCTTTGCATTCGCCTGGAAAGGAACGTTTCTCGCGGCTTTGCCCGGTGTCCCGCGTGAAATGGAACCGATGGTGAGAGAGGGTGTCTTGCCGAAGCTGCAGGAGTGGTTGCGCAATCAGAATGCCACGAGTGTGACACCTATGGTCCGACGAACGCTCCACACCTCAGGTGTGCCGGAATCAGTCGTGGATCAGAAGCTTGTCGGGCTCATTCCTAAAAACAGTCCCATCCAGCTCGGTATCTATGCTTCGCCCATGGAGATCATGGTGTCGTTGACGGGGCCGTCGGCAATTGAACAGCCGGGGGCTCTGAGTATTGATGCGTTATGTGCTGAGGCGCGTGACCGCCTTCGTGACATTCTCTATGGAGAGGACGGTGACACCATGGAGTCGGTGGTCGGCCGATTGCTTGGCGAGCAACAACTGACTCTCGCTGTCGCCGAATCCTGTACGGGCGGGTTGATCGGCCATCGGCTCACGCAGGTACCCGGCTCATCGGTCTACCTGGATCGAGTTGCCGTGACGTACAGCAATCGCGCGAAGGTCGACATGCTGGGTGTGCCAAAGGGTCTGATCGACCGGCATGGGGCCGTCAGTGAGCAAGTAGCTGCGGCCATGGCCCGAGGCGTTCGTGAACGGAGCGGCACGTCGGTTGGGTTGAGCGTGACCGGCATCGCCGGCCCGGGCGGGGCCACTGAGACGAAACCGGTCGGCCTGGTCTACGTGGGCCTGGATGGCGGACCGAACGACGCGCTCACCAAGGAGTTCCGTTTCCACGGCGGCGACCGTAGCGTGATCAAGATGCGATCCTCGCAAGCGGCTCTCGATGTGTTGCGCCGGTGGTTGGTGAAGAAGGGCCACGGATGATCAGGGCGTTTCTCGCCATCGAGATGCCTCAGGACGTGCGCTCGGCGTTGGTCACCATTCAGCAGGACCTGAAACGACAACTCGAACGAACGGTGGGTGGCCAGGTAAGGATCAGCTGGGTCCGGCCGGCTTCCATGCATCTCACGCTGAGGTTTCTCGGCGACATGCCGGACGAATCAATCGACCCGCTGCAAGTCGCCATCCAGCAGGCCGTATCAGTGCACCAGCCCAT
>JBDTWG010000125.1:0-9294 GCA_040006855.1 Nitrospira sp. | reverse complement strand
GCCCAGTGCGGATCCTCAACCGGGTCAAAGACTGAAAAGGCCTCGGCAGAGGGTGTCCTGCTCGCCCCCTGACGCCTGCAAGAAAATGGTATTGCTGCGCGTCCGCGCCTCCGGCTTGCACCGTCCACCATCACGCGTGCAGCAGTCTTATAAGTTGGAACCAGGACGTCGATAAAACCGTGCGCCACGCCGGGGATCGCTATGACGAGCAGAAGGAAGAAATTCGATGGGCAGCGATTAGGACACTTGTGCGAGCGGAATACCTTCGTCGATCAGCATGACGGGAATGTCTTCACGTACAGGATAGAGAATTTGGTTGTCCGATCGAATCAGACCCCCATCGAGCTTTTCCGTGACAGGTTTCTGCGCCTTGTTTTTCAACGACCCGCGCTCGATGGCCGCATTCACTTTTTGAATCAGCACATCGTCGGCCAGAACCACGCCCTGCTTCGTTTCCGGACAACAGAGAATGGCTAAGAGATCCTTATCCAGATTAACTTTTTTTCGTACGTCGTTGGTCACAATATCTCTCGCAATCTCACCCCAAGCGGGTGACTGAAATGTTAGACGAAAGATAGTCCAAACGAACCGACAGATCAAGAAGATACCAAATCTCATTCCGTATCTGATATCGTAATTTACCTCGTACGCATTCGATCACCCAAACCCAGGACTCGGCGTGGCTGCTTCTCAACGGCTCGGACGCATCTTTCTCACGGGGCTCCTCGTGCTTCTTCCGGCATGGACCACCTTTCTGATATTAGCCGCCCTGTTTGAAACGCTGGATTCATTCTTGCTGGATCTCATCGGGCATCAGATGCAGCCCTACGCCCCAGGCTTGGGAGTTCTCCTTCTCGTCGGCATGGTGCTCACGTGCGGCGCCATCGCGACGCACGTGATCGGACAACGTCTCGTACGCTGGACCGAAGCGACCCTCGAACGGATTCCTTTGATTCGCAGCATTTACCTCACTCTTAAAAGCATGACGGACCTGCTGAACTATAAGGCACGCTTCGGAAAGAGCACCGTGGTTGCCTTTCCTTTCCCGCGTGATGGGCTCTGGGCCCTAGGCCTCGTCATGGGCGCGCCGCCGCAAGCGCTTCAGATCGCACCGATGACCGAGCTGGTCATGGTGTTTGTCCCCACGGCCATCCACCCCTTTACTGGATATTTAGCCATGATTCCAAAAACTCAACTGCACCCGCTCAGCCTGCTGCCTGAGGAAGCCTTGAAATTGGAATTCTCCGCCGGCTTGTACCGCCCCTTGCCGGGCTGGCTCGCGTCCCCGACTGGAAATCCGTCATGACGCTGGCCGATCACCTGATCGTGCGACCGGCCACGCTTGAGGACCTGGAGACCCTGACGGAATTCAGCGCCGCCATGGCCATGGAGACGGAACATCGCACCTTGGATCGGACGCGACTACGGATGGGCACTCAAGCCGTCATCGACCAGTCTGAGCGAGGGCAGTATTTCGTCACAGACTTGCAGCAAGACGCTCCAGCCGATACAGTGACCGTGGGACAGCTACTCATCACCTACGAATGGAGCGACTGGCGAAATGCCCAGTTTTGGTGGATCCAAAGCGTCTATGTGCACCCCGCATGGCGGCGAAAGGGAGTCTATCGGCACATGCATCGCACCATCTTCGACCTGGCGCAATCGCGAGCCGATGTGTGCGGTGTCCGGCTCTATGTCGAAGGAAGCAATCGCGTCGCCAAACATGTCTATGATCGGGTCGGGCTCTCTGTCTCGACTTACCAGATCTATGAATCAGATTTCGTCCTGCCCCAAAGCCACGTCACCGACAGTAAGGCTTAGCCGATCCATTCCGAGCGATAAGGAGGATGATCCCGCATGCGAGTAACCGGAGTACTTGTGGCCGTCTTGATACTGACGCTGAACGCCTGCGCGTTTAGCCGAGGCACACTTGGCGAGGAGCTTAAAACAGAGTCCATCAATTCGATCAAAAAAGGAATCACGACGAGAGCAGAGGTGTTGGCACAGCTAGGCGCTCCGGACCGAATCCTGCAACTGAATGGTCGCGACCTGTTTCAGTATTATCGTTATGATGCCAAGGTCGGAAGCTTGCTCTTGATCTTAGTGAACTTTTCGCGCGTCTCCGTGAAAAGCGACGACCTGTTCGTGTTGATCAATAGAGAAGGCACGGTGGAGGAAGTGATTGCCTCCAAACGAACCGAGGGGCTCGAATTCCGCTTTTGGCCCTTTGGAGACTGACCCCGTGACCAGCTGGCGCCCGTTACGCGTCTTGATTCTCGCCATTCTGGCCAGCACAACCCTGGCGGGCTGCAATGTCGCACGCCTCACCATCAATACGCCTCTGACACCACAACATGTGGCCTTCATCAGTGAAGGCCACACGACCCTAGCGGATGTCGTCAACGTGCTGGGAGCCCCGGACTCCATAGCCGAAGGTGAAACGGGCACCACCGTGACCTATCGATTTCTTAACGCGAGGTACTCACGGGTGAACTTTGGATGGCTGGTGAAACCCTGGTCGCCCGTGGATCCCGATCTGATCATGTCCCGATCAGGCTTCGGCGCGGACGCCTACGAGCTGATCTGTGATGCTAACTGGGTGATCATACACCAGGCCTTTGTGCGTCACAGGCCGGAACCCCTATTCACGCCCTATCCCTTCTGACAGTTGTCTTGTTCACCTGGACTGCGAATTGCCGCCTGCGGAGCATCTCGATATAATGCCGGACATGGGTGCAGGTTCATCCGACGATTCCACGGGCCGTCAAAACGCCGTCACGTCATCCTCCTATATCCCAGCCGATCGAGACATCGACTTTCTTCAACGCGATGAGCTCCGCCCCATGCGCTTGGGACTGGAGTTGCTCAAGCCGGAACTCATTCAGGCAGAGCAAGGCATCCGTTCGACTATTGTCGTCTTCGGGAGTGCACGACTCCTCGAACCCGCGCTCGCCCGCCAGGCCTTGGAGCAGGCGACGGCGGAATCGCACGCCAGCCCACAGGATCCAACGCTGCAACAGCGCATTGCCGTGGCGGAGCGTCGGCTCGCCCTGGCGCGCTATTATGACATCGCCCGGGAGTTTGGCCGCCTTGTGTCCGCCACCTGTCAACTCGATGGTCAATGCGAATACGTCATCGTCACCGGTGGGGGTCCAGGCATCATGGAGGCCGCCAACCGTGGAGCAGCAGACGCGAGCGCGAAATCCATGGGGCTCAACATCACGCTGCCTCACGAACAACATCCCAATCCCTACATCACGCCGGATCTCTGCTTCCAATTTCGTTATTTCGCCCTGCGCAAGATGCATTTCCTCCTCCGCGCGAGAGCATTGGTCGTGTTCCCCGGCGGGTTCGGCACACTCGACGAACTGTTCGAGACGCTGACGCTTCTCCAGACGGGAAAAACCCGCAACATCACGATCGTCCTCGTGGGCCAAGCCTTCTGGGAACGCCTCATCAATTGGCCGTTATTGGTGGAAGAAGGGCTGATTGCCGCCGACGATCTCGGATTGTTCCACTTTGCCGAAACAGCCCATCAAGCGTGGGACCTCATCATCCGAAACCATGGAGCGCCTTCGGCCCAGTGAACCTCTCATTTCACGGCGCAGCACGATCCGTTACCGGGAGTCGCCACCTGCTGGAAATGCCCGGCCACCGAATTCTATTGGACTGCGGACTCTTCCAAGGACAGCGGCAAGAAGCCGACCGGCAGAACCGATTGTTAGGATTCGATCCGCGCGCCATCCAAGCCGTGCTGCTCTCACATGCGCATATCGATCATTCAGGAGCGCTTCCAGTTATGGCTAAACACCACTTTCGAGGACACGTGCATATGACGCGTGCGACCGTCGATCTTGCCGCGGTGATGTTGGAGGACTCGGCCCGCCTTCAGGAGAATGATTGCGCCTATGTAAACCGAAAGGAAAAGCGTCGCGGCACCGGTTGCCTGCAGCCGTTCTATGACGCCGGGGACGCCCGCGCCATCCGCCGCCGGTTTGTCGGCGAACGCTATGGCGATACCGTTAAGGTCGCCCCACGCGTGACGGCTTCCTTCCACGACGTCGGTCATATTTTGGGATCCGCGGCGATTCGGCTTAAATACACCGCACGCGGTAACAGCACGACTGTCCTTTTCTCAGGAGACCTGGGACGGTCCCGGATGCCGATCCTCCGTGATCCGGCTCCCCCACCGAGCTGCGATGTGCTGATCATCGAATCGACCTACGGCGATCGCCTCCATGAGGAAGTCGGCGAGGCACTCACCCAAAAAGCGCAGCACATGGTCGCGCACGCCAAAGCGCACCACAGCAAAATTATCGTGCCGGCCTTTGCGCTTGGGCGGACCCAGGATCTGGTCATGCGAATCAAGCGATTGGTGGCCGCAGGGCGAATCGATCCGCTTCCAATTTATATCGACTCGCCTCTCGCCTCAAAGGTCACGGACGTGTTTCGAAAGCACCCTGAGTGTTATGACGAAGAAACCTTTCGCACCTTTACCTCGGAAGGGGATCCGTTCGCTGCCCGCTATATTCGTTATGTCTCCTCGGTGGACGAGAGCAAGCGCTTGAACAGCCTGAAAGGCCCCTGCGTGATCATCGCGTCTTCCGGCATGTGCGAGGGAGGGCGCGTCGTGCACCACCTCAAACATGCTATCCAAGATGAAGCGAACATCATCGCGATCGTGGGATTTCAAGCCGAACATACTCTGGGGCGTCGACTCGTCGAAGGATGGGATGTCGTCCCAATTTTTGGAATTCCAACTCCGCGCCGCGCCCAGGTGGTCGTCTTTAACGGGCTGTCGGCGCATGCCGACCGGAACGATCTGCTCGCTTACGTAAGGGCCATTACACCGGCGCCGCAGAAAGTGTTCGTCGTCCATGGAGAAGAAAAGCAAGCGCTGTCGCTGGGCGCGGCCATCCAGGGTGAGCACCCTCGCATGACTGTGGTGGTCCCGACCAAAGACACCATCTACGAGATCTAGGACGGCCAACCGGCCATGGCTACTTACGAGCGGAGGATGTTGTGTCAGACACGAAACCGTCGAGAACACGTTTCTGCGCGGCCACGGCCTGCGCCGCTACCCTTCTGACTGCCCTCGCTTCCCCTGTCTGGAGCCTGGAGGCTTCGACCCACTCAGACCAGTCCCGAGTGCGGGCGCGCAACCTGGGATTGAACCTCGGACAACTGCCAACGGGGCCTTTGAATGCCATAACCGACGTGCCAGGCGTGAAAGTCGGCCAGGTGACCTTGTCTCGAGGAGAAGGCCCCCTAAAACCGGGAGAGGGACCGGTCAGAACCGGCGTGACGGTCATCGTACCGAGAGACGATGTGTGGCGCAAAAAAGTCCCGGCGGGAGCGTTTGTCTTAAATGGCACCGGTGAAATGACCGGCCTGGCCTGGGTGGCGGAATCAGGCTTCCTCGAATATCCCATCGCATTGACCAACACCCTCAACGTGCCTCGTGTGGCCAACGGAGTCATCAGCTGGATGCTCCGGCAATATCCCGGCATCGGGATTACCGATGACACCCTGACTCCCGTCGTGGCGGAATGTGATGATGGTCGCCTGAACGATATCCAAGGTCGTCATGTCTCGGAAGCGGATGTCATGCAGGCCTTGGACGAATCGTCGTCAGGGCCCGTCACGGAAGGGAGCGTCGGAGCCGGCACCGGCATGATCTCGTACGGGTTTAAGGGAGGCATCGGGACAGCCTCGCGACGAATCCCTGACGCCAACGGAGGATTTACGGTCGGGGTGCTGGTCAACGCCAACCAGGGCCGTCGCCCCGAACTCATGATGGGCGGAGTGCCGGTTGGTCAACGCTATGACGCCGAGAAGGCCCAGTCGAACCTATTGCCGAATGTGGGACAGGACAATCCTCTCGCCTGGCGCGAAGGAACCGCCGGTAATGCCGAAGGGTCGATCATCGTCATCATTGCCACCGATGCCCCACTGGATAGTCGCCAACTGACTCGTCTCGGAAAGCGAGCCGCTTTAGGGCTTGCCCGAACAGGGTCGACCGCTCGCCACGGGAGCGGGGACTTTATGCTGGCGTTCTCCACCGGGAACGTCATTCCCCATTACCCCACCGAGCCAACCTTTGCACTCACGCAACTGGCCGACACCCATCTCAATCCAGTGCTCACCGCCACCGTGGAGGCCACGGAAGAAGCGATCCTGAATGCGCTCACGAGCGCCACGACGGTCGTAGGACGGGACGGGCATCGGGCCGAGGCCATCTCGATCCCGCGTCTACGAGCGCTCCTCTCTCCCGCCACGGCAACGCACCCCTAACACGATTCTGCACCACCCAGGGGGCCGTCGACACCTTGCTTTTAGAGCATTCCACGGCTATTCTCCTGCTCACCAATTTGGTCATGGGAGGTCTATGTCTGACTATCATATCGGAGGCGGCCTCGCGCTTCTGACCGCGCTCGACAAGACCGACAAGTTTGCAGAATTCCTGAAGGTTCGAATGACTCGGGCACTGGAAACGCAAGACCCGACCGAGCTGCACTACTTACTCGCCCAACTGGATGATTATCACTCATATATGTGGCGCTATTACAAGAAACTAGCCTTGGATCGACCTGAACGCATGAATCCGGGGGTGTAACCAGTCCGGCAGGTCTCGATCTGATCCTATTTGAAGATACAACCCGTGATTGTCACACCTCCATCGACACTCCGCTTTGCCTCGGCACTGACCCGACATGGCGACGCCCAGGCCGCCGCCAATGAATTGGTGCGTGCCATCCGCGACCAGCTGGGATCTTCCCGCATCGACGCGGCATTTCTGTTTATCTCGGCCCAGCATGCAGATCAGGCCGAGCCCCTCTCAGACGCCCTTCGTACGGCCCTGGATCCAGAGACGTTTGTTGGCTGTACCGGTGAAGGAATCATTGCCACTGGACGCGAAGTCGAAACGGGGCCTGCGGCCACTCTGTGGGCAGCTCATTTGCCCGGCGTCGCCATCCAACCATTGAGGCTCTCGTTTTCAAGCGTTCACGACCAGTTTTCATTGCACGGGTGGCCGGAGCCTGACTTTGCTGGTGAGGCGGCACCGGTCATGCTGCTCTTCGCAGATCCCTTCTCCACGCCCATGCAGGATGTGCTGACCGTCATCGAAGAGCGTTACCCGGACGCGCGCGCACTTGGCGGACTGGCTGGAGGTGGACAGGACATGGGTGAGAATCGATTATTCCTCGATGGTCAGATCTATGCCGACGGGTTAGTGGGCGTGGCCCTGAGTGGGAATATCATCGTTCGCTCAGTCATCTCCCAAGGCTGCCGTCCCATCGGCGATCGATTTATCGTGACCAAGGCAGAGCACAACGTCATCCAGGAACTCGGCGGAGTTCCTGCCTTACATTGTTTACAGACCGTCTTCGGACAACTCACCACCGATGAACGCGCCCAGGCCCAACGGGCGCTCCATATCGGTATTGCCATGGATGAACAGCGCGCGCACTTCAGCCGCGGGGATTTTCTGATCCGCAATCTGATCGGAGCCGATCAACAGACCGGGGCCATTGTCATCGGAGACGTCGTCCAGGAAGGACAAACTGTTCAATTCCAAGTCCGCGATGCGCAATCCGCCGACCAAGATCTGCATGCCTTGCTAGCATCATCCCGGATCACTGAATCATCGGCCCCGTTGGGAGCCCTGCTGTTCAGTTGCTGCGGACGCGGGAAAGGTCTGTTCGGTGCCCCCAACCATGATGCGTTCGCTCTACAAAAACAGCTGGGAGACATTCCTGTGGCAGGGTTTTTTGCTCAAGGCGAGGTGGGCCCGGTCGGAGGGCGCAATTTCCTTCACGGCTATACGGCTAGTATTGCGATTTTTTCGGAACCAGATCGATGACACGAGCCTAACCTGAACGCTTAGAGGCACTCAGGCGACACGGCATATGACGCGCTCGACTCAACTGTTGTACAAGGAATGATCCATGAATACTCGCTTCTGGCTTAGGACTTGCGGTATCGTAGGCCTCTTATTGATGAGCATAGGGAGACCAACGATGGCACAAGATGAACAAGCGGGCTCGAATACTGAGGTGACGACCGAATCCGGACTGAAGTATGTAGATGTTTCACTGGGAACGGGCCGAGAAGCAGTGGCTGGCAACCTCGCCACGGTCCACTATACCGGCTGGTTGACGAATGGGACGAAGTTCGACAGTTCGGTGGACCGCCGCGACCCATTTTCCTTTCCAATCGGTTCAGGGAAGGTCATCAAGGGATGGGATGAAGGAGTGGCTGGAATGAAGGTGGGCGGCAAGAGGAAATTGACCATTCCCCCGCAGCTGGGCTACGGCGCCCGTGGAGCGGGCGGCGTGATCCCACCCAATGCGACGCTCGTATTTGATGTGGAGCTGTTGGAAGTCAAATAAGACAAGCTGAACGCGCGCCAATCTATCCTTACCCTCAGAATGGACTTCGCCTATATCCCATGCAACATACTCCTCTGATTGACGCTCACCGACAGGCGCAGGGCAAACTCCTGGACTTTGCCGGCTGGGAAATGCCCATCCAATATTCCGGCGTCGTCGACGAATATCACACTGTCCGCCACCATGCCGGGCTGTTCGATGTCAGTCATATGGGCCGCATCAGCGTGACTGGACCCGGAGCGCTGGCGTTCTTGCAGCGCGTCACCACGAACGATGTCTCGAAATTGTCGGTTCGCCAGTCACAATACTCCATGATCTGCACTCCGCAAGGCGGCATCATGGACGACATTTTCATCTACCATGTGAAACCGTACGAATTTCTGGTCTGTGTCAACGCATCCAACCGCGAAAAGATCATCGCGTGGCTGCAGAAGACAGTCGCACAGGCCCAGAGCTGCAAAGTCCAGGATCAATCGTCCACACTCGCGCAAATCGCGATCCAGGGGCCAGCCTCACGTGATATTCTGACGACAGCCGGTCTCACAGAGCTGGCGACACTGAAGGTTCGTCAATGCCTGGACGCGACCCTGTGCGGTCGATCGGTCCTCGTGACGCGAACCGGCTACACCGGCGAGCTAGGCTATGAATTGTATCTCCCGGCGGAAGGGGCGTCTGAGGTGTGGCATCGACTCCTCGAAGTAGGACGCCCACGCGGGATCAAACCCGCAGGACTGGGCGCTCGTGATTTGTTGCGCTTGGAAATGGCCTATCTGCTGTATGGTAACGATATGAACGAGGAGACTTCCCCTATCGAAGCCGGTGCGGAATGGGTGGTGAAATTCGATAAGGGAGAGTTCATCGGTCGCGCTGAGCTGCTCGCCCAGCAATCGCGTGGAGCGAA
>JBDTWG010000124.1:0-9294 GCA_040006855.1 Nitrospira sp. | reverse complement strand
GCGGCCTGGAGAATTGGCGATGTGTATCGAGCGGAAGGCTGGTATCAGGAGGCGCAGATCGCCTATCAGCATGCCCTCGGTCTCTCTGAGCACGATTCCTACGATGCCAATCGAGCGATGCTAGGACTGGGATATGCCTTACGCGGAATCGCCAAGTGGAAAGACAGTGTGCAGACGTTCGACAACGTGCTGAAGCGGACCACGGACCCCAGCTTACTGGTATTCGCCACAATGGGGCAGGCACATAGCTTCTACCGATTGGGACGCATCAAGGATGCGGAAACGTTATACGACAGTCTCGCCGCCCGATGGCCTGTCGTCTTTCGGAAGGATCCCTACGCGTTATTGCGCTATGCGGATACCGCCAGTGAAGGGCACCGTCCGTCCGTCATGCGGGAACAGCTCCTCCGCTTCTACAATCTGTATCCAACCAGACCGGAAAATCCATTTGTCTTGCTCCACGTCGCAGACAGCTACAAAGAGGCCGGCCGATGGAACGAAGCAAGTCTGTTCTACGCCGCATTGCTGAGTCAGTACCCGGATGCGCCCATTGCGGTCATGGCCAAACTTCGGTATGCGGATGTGCAGGAGCGCCGAGATCCGGAGGAAGGAGTAATCAATCTCCGCCAAATGGTCGCCTCCCAGCTTTCAAACATTCCGCTCGCACCCGGTGAATCACTCAGTCCGCGTGAGCTATTCAAAAAAACCGCCCATCAGTATGAGGATTCCGCGGTCGGCAGCGAGGCGCTTTTTCATCTAGGGGAAGCCTTTGAGCGGGCAGGAAAACGGGAAGAGGCGCTCGCAGCATATGAACAGGTGGTGCTGCGCACGGGAAAAATCCAAAACGATCCGTGGCCCGACAAGAGCGGGGCGCAGCTCGTGACCTTTCTGCGGCCCCGGCTCGAGGCTGCCTTAAAGGCTCAGGACGATTTTGAGCTCGTCAGTCTGTTCCATCGGCACGGTCCGCTAGCCGATCGGTTCTACGCAGGCACGGATGTGCTGCTTAAGATCGCTGACGCGCACCAGCGGCTCGGGTTTCCCGTGGAGGCTGCCAGACTCTACCAGTCATTGATTCGCAATCCCAAGGCCGAATTGTTTCATGAGGTGGCCATCATAGGACTCGGCCGCAGCTATCTCGAACAGAAAGACATGCGCGCTGCACGCTCCGTCTTCGAACGATATCGCCTGCAATTCCCGATCGGCCGATTCGGCGGAGAGGCCGTACAGGGCATCTTGATGTGTTTTGAGGGGGAGGGGAATGTCGCCCGACTGATCAAGCTGGGGCGCCAGTGGTTAGAGCATCATCCACGCCATCCTGATCGCGTACCGGTCCTGTTGAAGATGGCTGACACGTTGGGACAGGCCAAACAATATAGCGAGGCTATCGCGCTCTATGAGGCCATCCTTAAGAGCGGAATGGAGTTGTCGGCGGCGGATATGGTGCGGCATGCCGATGCCTTAGTACACGTGAACCGTCCCATACCGGCCTTGTCGTTATACAAACAGGCCCTGGTGGCCGGACTGAACCCCGAACAAGAGACCTGGGCACAGTTTCAAATGGTTCGACTGGCTCGCAGTGCGCTGCGCCAGGATTTGGCGCAGGGCGGGTTGCGTTCGCTCAGTGAGAACAACGATAGCCTTGTCCGGCGTATGGCCGCCGTCGTACAGGCGGACCAAGCACAACTCATTCCAAATCAAAGAGGCCGGTAAGCGTGACCTTGCAGAGCTCCGATCAAACGAAAAATGATCTCCTGACGCGCGCCTTTCAAGACTTTGATCAGGCCGCGACCGTCCTTCAGCACTCGTATGACGCCTTGACGACTCGGCTTCAGCAGATGGATCTCGAGTTGGCCCAGACCAACGCCAGCCTTCGCCAACATCTTCGTGAGACTGAGGAAATGCGCGCCCATGTCACGGCGATCTTGGAGTCGTTGGATACGGGAGTGATCGTCGCGGATTCTCAGGATCGTGTCGTCCGCTGCAATTATTCCACGGAACGTTTGTTGGGTATGTCGCAAGCACAGTTGCAGGGAAGACGGGCGACTGAAATCCTTCATGAGATTCGGAAGGATCACGGTGAGTATCCCCTCATTCTTCCGAGCGGCATTGCCATTGCCTTGTCACAAACCGATTTGACCGATGCATCGGGAGCCTTGATCGGAAAGTTGGTCTTGATCCATGACGTGACGCGTATCCGTCAGCTCGAAGATCGGCTGCAGCGGCGCAATCGACTCGAGGCAATGGGACAAATGGTCGGCTGCATCGCGCATGAGATCCGTAATCCCCTCGGCAGCGTCGAATTGTTCGCCTCACTCCTACGAAGAGATCTGCGCGACCAGCCCCAGTTGAAAGCCTATGCCGAACATATCTCCGTCGCGGTGCAGTCCATGGACCGATTGTTATCCAATTTGCTGGTGTATACGAGGCCCGATTGTTCCAAGGCGGGATGGCACGAGACCGAGCAGCTCATTCAAGATGTCTTGACGCTCTCGGCCCATGCCATGGCACCGGCCTCGATCGAGGTCTGTTGCCGCATGGATCCCCAGGTGCCACAGCTCTGGTGCGACGGCGGCAAGATGAAGCAGGTGTTGCTCAACCTGGTGCTGAATGCCGTTCAGGCTATGCCGGAGGGAGGCCTCTTGACCATAGCCGTCACCGCCGCCCCATCACCGGCTATGGAAGTCCCCTCCATTCATCTGACCGTCAGCGACACCGGCACCGGCATTCCACCGGACTTGCAGTCGCGAGTATTCGATCCGTTCTTTACGACCAAAGACCAGGGCACTGGTCTGGGCCTGGCGATCGTGCATGCATTGATAGAAGCCCATCATGGGCGAATTGATGTTGAGAGTAGTAGGGGGCGCGGGACGTCGTTTGTCATCACGCTCCCGCGAGGCCCTGTCCAAAGCGCATCGATGCCCGTGCGAAGCGCCGCACGGGCCGGCCGCTCGACGACACCCAGTCGGATCTTGAGCGCAATTGAGGAGGAGACGTACGAATGAGCGTGCAACAGGCCTTAGAAGGATCGTCAGCCGTATCCGAGGATGCCCGTACCGTGTTGATCGTCGATGATGAACCGTCGATGCGGGCGGCCTTGTCGGAAACCGTCCGGCGATTGGGCTATCAAGTCCGAGGCGCGATCGACGGAGTCGATGCGATCGAACAGCTCGAGCGTCTGAAGCCCTGGTTGGTGGTCACGGATTTGAAGATGCCGCGGTTGAACGGACTCGAACTGGTCAAGGCGATCAAACAGAAGGCTCCTCACACCTTCATTATCCTCATGACCGCTTACGGCACGGTGGAGACTGCGGTGGAAGCGATGAAATATGGCGCGAACGACTATATCTTGAAGCCCTTTTCCACCGATTTGCTGGAGCGGGTCATTCTCAATCTGCAGGCGACCACGGCAACGGACGAGCAGGAGAGTCCTGCAACATTAGAGGCACGGGCTATCTTAACGCAAGATCCCGGTATGATTCGGCTCCTCACCACCTTGGAGGGTGTCGCGGCAAGCCAAGCCACCGTCCTGATCAGCGGCGAGAGCGGCACGGGAAAAGAGCTGTTGGCGCGCTATATCCACGCGCGAAGCCCCCGCGCCCATCGCCCATTCGTGGCCTTGAATTGCGCCGCACTCCCGGACAGCCTGTTGGAAAGCGAGCTCTTCGGGCATGAGCGAGGCGCCTTCACCGGAGCCATTCAGAAAAAGCTGGGCAAGTTTGAAATGGCCCACACCGGCACCCTGTTTCTCGACGAAATCAGCGAGATGAATTTGGGATTGCAGTCGAAATTGTTGCGGGTGTTGCAGGAACGCGAGGTGGATCGTATCGGCGGCCGCGAGCCTGTGCCGGTAAATATTCGGGTGATCGCTACGACCAATCGATCGCTCTATCATGAAGTGACGCAGGGTCGATTTCGCGAGGACCTCTTCTATCGATTGAATGTGTTTCCAGTCACGGTACCTCCCCTCCGTGAGCGACCTGGTGATATTCCGCTCCTGGCCAGGCATTTTCTCCGCGTCTCGGCCCAACGAAATAGTCTGACGATGCCCACGTTGTCCGAACGCGCCGTGGCGGATCTGCAATGCCGGCCATGGAAGGGGAATGTCCGCGAACTGGAAAATGTGATGGAACGCGCCATCCTGGTGGCCAGCGGCTCCGCAGTGGATGTGGATCACCTGTTACCGGGAGATGGCACCGTCCTCGTGCGGGAACCCGAAACGGTGGAGTCGATCCTTCCGCCTTCAGCGCACGGATCATTGTGGGAAATGGAGCGCGATCTCATCTTTAAGACCTTGGCGAGGGTGAAAGAGAACCGGACGCATGCCGCAAAAGAATTGGGCATCAGCATCCGAACCCTTCGAAACAAACTGCGGGAGTATCGGGGCATGGGCTATCCACTGGAAGCGGAAAAGTCCTGAAACGGCCGGCATGGAGCTAGGCAGATTTTTCCCATGGTGGTCATCCTTGCTGGATGTTCTGGTGAACCGGTCGATCCCAGACTCCTCGCGGACTCCCCATCGTTGTAAAACAAGCGCGGTATACAGATTGCAGATTCCACCCATGAATGGAATGAAGCCCAGGAGTTGTTGCGATGACTATTTTTGACCGGACCATGCAATTGCTTGAGCGCTCGCTGGATCTGCGCGGTGCACGACAACAGGTCATTGCGGCGAATATCGCCAACGAAGAGACCCCGAAGTATCGCGCGACGGATTTGAATTTCGGCCAAGCCTTGGCTAGTGCGCAGCGAGGCAAACTTCCGATTACATTGGTCTCCACCAACCAGAACCATATCGGTCCCAAAGGAACCGGCTTTCAGCAGGTGGTGGGGCGCATTGAAGAAGTCCCGGCAGGGGACATGGCTTTGGATGCCAATTCCGTCAATATCGAACTCGAAATGGCCAAGATGTCCGACAACGCGCAGCAATACAACACCGCCGCGACGATCATCGGCCTGCGATTCAAGCAATTGATGACGGCGATCCGCGAAGGACGATAACAAAGTGATTCGTGAGAAGCAGCCTGGTTCTTCAGCCATGACGCTCTAACCAAGAGGTATGTGATGGATATGACAGATAGTCTCGCCGTGTCGGTCTCCGCGCTCGATGCTCACCGGCATCGATTGAATGTCATCGCCAGCAACCTCGCCAACGCTCAGTCCACCAAAACCAGCACCGGCGGGCCCTATCGACGCCGGGATGTCGTCTTTCAGGCGACGCCGGTGACCTCGCCGTTTCAACGGGCGTTAAAGCAGGTGGCGACAGGACCCGGGCGTCATGCGTTGGATGGAGTCAAAGTCGCCCGTGTCATCGAAGATCACAAGCCTGGGCAGACCGTGTACGACCCGCGGCATCCCGACGCCGACAAGAAGGGTTTCGTTACCATGCCGAACGTGAATGTCATGGAAGAAATGGTCAATATGATCGGCGCCTCTCGAGCCTATGAGGCCAACGTACAGGCTATCAACGCGACTCGGACCATGTGGAATCGCGCGCTGGAGATCGGGAGGTAATTATGTCTGACCTGCGTATAGCCGGGGCGAACCTGCCCAGTGCGATTGAAATACCGGAGATTCACGCCCCTGGGCAGAGCACCGAGGCCGGTGCGGCGAGCAATTTTATGGGGTCGCTCAAGGAAGCGATCAGCCATATTAATGACGCCCAGTCCGGCGCGAGCCAAGCGGTTGACGCCTTGGTCACGGGCCAGACGACCAACATCCATCAGACCATGGTGGCCTTGCAGCAGGCTGACGTGTCCTTTCAATTGATGATGCAGGTGCGGAATAAGTTGGTCTCGGCCTACGAAGAGATTCAGCGCATGCAGATCTAACGGTTGTCCAATCGCGCGCCGGTCTCGCGAATAAAGGATCGTTCATCCTATGTTTTCGAAATTCAGCCAGTTCACGATCAACCAACGATTCATCATTCTGCTTGCCCTTGCCGGGTCTGTTGCAGGGCTGGTGGCGGTCACGCTCTGGACTCAACAGCCGGATATGCAAGTGCTCTTTGCGAACCTGGCGGTGGACGATGCATCCGGGATCATCGACAAACTGAAGGATGCAAAGGTGCCCTACGAGACGACGAACGGCGGCACCACTATCTTGGTACCCAACGCCCAGGTGCACGATCTGCGACTGGAAATGGCCGGTCAGGGTCTCCCGCACGGGGGCGGGGTGGGGTATGAGATTTTCGACCGAACCACGATGGGCATGTCCGATTTCGTGCAGAAATTGAATTATCGTCGGGCCTTGCAAGGCGAGTTGGCGCGGACCATTACGCAGATGCCGGAAGTAGAGCGCGCGCGGGTTCACCTGGCAATTCCTGAACGCCGGCTCTTTGCCACGGAGCAGGATCGCGCGCGCGCATCAGTGGTGGTGTCCCTACGTGCCAGTCAAACGTTGACCAAGGCTCAGATTCAGGGTGTGGTGCATCTCGTGTCCAGCAGTGTCGAAGGCCTGCAAGCACGCGATGTCACCGTCGTGGATGGCCATGGAAACCTTCTGTCGAATACATCGACCGATGAATCGGCAGGGCTCTCGGGCACGCAGATGGAATATCAGCGAACCCTGGAGAAGGATATCGAAACCCGCATCCAGACGATGCTGGAGCGAATCGTCGGCGTCAACAAAGCCGTCGTCCGCGTCTCGAGCGTCTTGGATTTCAGGAAAATTGAAACGACGGAAGAACGCTACGACCCGAATGGCCAAGTCGTCCGAAGCGAACAACGCGGGCAGGAACGCTCCAGCGGTGTGAACGGAACCTCCGGCGGTGTGCCCGGCGTCGAATCGAATGTGCCGGGAGGCACGGAGGTGGAGGGCGGCCAAACCAGCTCGAACAACAATCAGACGAAGAATGAAACGGTCAATTACGAAATCAGCCGGACCGTATCCCGTATCGTGGAGCCGACCGGGACGATCAAGAAGCTGTCGGTTGCGGTCCTCGTGGACGGCACCTATGAGGGCGGGAAAGCGGGAGAGGCGACATCGGACCAACCGAAGAAGTACGTGGCCCGCTCCGAAGAAGAAATGAAACGTATCGAAGACATCGTCAAAAAGGCCATGGGTTATTCAACTGAACGGCAGGACCAGGTAGAGGTCGTGAGTATTCAATTCGGCCTTGGAACGGAAGAACCAGTCGGGACGGCCGTAGAAGCAGCACCTGATGCCACGAAGGCGTGGATGCCCTATGTCCGTTATGCGGTGGGCGGGGTCTTATTTTTCCTGATTCTCTTCATGGTGGTCAAGCCCTTAATGACGATGCTGGTGGAATCAGCTCCGGCTGCAGCCCTGGGGGAAACTCCGGCCTTGCCGGCCTCGGTCGGACAGGTGGAAGCCGCCATCAGCGGCAAACAACCCTCTCAAATTCTGGACATGGCGAAAAATAATCCTGCCAACACGGCCGTAGTCGTCAAACAGTGGCTGAAGAGTAACGCCTAATCCAACACGATCATGAACAAGGAACTCTCGGGCGCACAGAAGGCCGCGATTCTGTTACGGGCGATCGGGGAAGAAGCCGCTGCGAGCGTCATGAAAGCGCTCGATCCGAAGGATATCCGAAAGCTCGGGTCCTTTATGAAGGAAACGGCGAATATCACCAAGCAAGAAGAAGAAAGCGTGATCGCTGAATTCGAGCAGGCGAGCTCATCCGGTGAAGTGCAGTTCCAGGGCCGGGAGTTTATGGAATCCATCTTGAAAAAAGCGTTGGGGCCCGACAAGGCTGCCCGAATGCTGGATTCCTTGAATACGAAAACCTATCCCGGCATCGATGCTCTGAAGTGGGTGGATCCCCGCACCGTGGCGCAAATTCTGAAAATCGAACATCCGCAGACCATTGCCGTCTGTCTGGGACAAATGGAGGCTGAGCAAGCCAGCGCGGTCCTCGCTTTGCTGCCGGTGCATTTGCATGCCGATGTCTCACTTCGGTTGGCCACGATGCAGGAGGTGCAACCCGACGTGCTTGCGGAATTGAGCGAGAGTCTGCAGGAAATTCTGGCCGCCTCAATGGGGATGTCCAGCATGACGGTAGGCGGAACCGAACTGATGGCCAACATCCTGACGCGAGTCGACAAGAACACCGAAGGCGCCATTATGGCGAAAATCACCGAACACGATCAGACCTTGGCCGATAGCATCCGGGCGTTGATGTTCGTCTTCGACGATCTGATCGATCTGGACTCCCGCGGCATGCAGGAACTGATGAAAGAGATCAGCAAGGAAGATCTCCCCGTCGCGCTCCGCGGGGCAGCCCCGGAGATCAAAGACAAGTTCCTCTCCAACATGTCCAGCCGCGCGGCCGAAATGCTCAAAGAAGACATGGAAGCGCGAGGGCCGGTCAAGGTGTCCGACGTCGAAAAAGCGCAGCAAAATATTCTCAAAGTCTGCCGCAAGCTGGAGGAAGAGGGCCGTATCGTGGTCGGTGGCGGCGGGGGCGAGGAGTTGATGTAGATGGGAACCGTTGCCCTGCGCGAATCGTCGACTGTGTCGTCCGCCCCAGCATCCGAGAAAGAGCTCTCGCCACGCGCCATCTTGGTCGTCGACGATGAACCAGCGATCTGCTTACTGTTAGCCGAAATGCTGAGTTCCACCGGCCACCCTGTCCTCACCGCGCGTACCGCAGACGAGGCTCTGGCGCAACTGCGCGCGCATCCGATTGCCGTACTTATTGTTGATGTGCAGCTGGCCACCACCGATGGAATTACCTTCTTGGAACGGGCGCTGGAAGTCGATAGCCGTATTTTGAGCATCATCATGACCGGACACGGCAACATCGAGCTGGCGGTTCGCGCCATGAAAGCCGGGGCGGCTGATTTTTTGACCAAGCCCTTTCAAATCGAATTGGTGCGTCTAGCCGTCTCACGGCTGCTGGAGCTGTACCGCTTACGACAAGAGAATACCGTGCTCACCCGCAGCTTGATTCGCTCCGGCAATATTCAGTTGCGGACGGTGCCGTTGGCCGATTTCAGTCGCGGCAACAAATTGTTTGGGACCGATGATGCGACGGAGTTTGAACGAGGGGTGGCGGAGGGCGAAAAGCGGGTGACGGAGCGAGTCTCGTCCATGCGCAACAAAGAACTGGCATTGGTGACGACCCTCATGGCGCAATTGGAGGAAACGTGGCACGGACTTCATGAGACGGTCGAAGAGGAAGTGGCCTCGCTGGCATTCATGATTGCCCAGAAAGTCTTGCGCGATTTCGTCACCGAGACACGCGACGTGATCGTGGCGCAAGTACGCGCGGCGCTCGCGCATCTCCATGAAAGCGGGCTTGTGCGAATCCGCGTGCATCCCTCCGATCTC
>JBDTWG010000123.1:0-9344 GCA_040006855.1 Nitrospira sp. | reverse complement strand
CCGAGATGATCGGCACCACGCGATCACGAGTCAGTTTCTTTATGAATAAGTTTCGAAAATTGGGATTCATTCAATACAACGGCACATTACACGTGCACAGCTCCCTCCTCAATGTCGTGCTGCACGACTAGCAGGATGCGGAAAAAGTCTGCCAGCGGCGTTCTCGCAAGACACCGCCGGCTCACCAACTCGCCGGCTTCCCAGACCTGGCGCTCCCAATTCGTCGCGCCGTGGACCTCGCTGCGGCCTTGCTCGACGGCGTTTTTGCGCATCCTGCGAGCTATTCTCACCGACAGGGCACGTAAGCTGATCGCGGCGCATTACTCAATAATCGAGTTTTTCCGCAGCCTGCTAATTCCCAGCCCGTTTGACTGCGTTACATACTGCAGACGTCTAGCCAACCGCCTCCAGCCGTGCCTTATTGATATTTGTATAACTGAGCAATTTTGACCAGTCTCCTTGGCGCCGGCGGCGTAATGTGGATCCTCTCATAGATCCGTCAGCCGATTCCTTGCATGCCGAAACGGATCTGCCGGCTGGGCTTCGGCGTCTGCTGAACCAATGAGGAGATACGACTATGACGTGCCGGATTGCCCGGGCGTCTGCGCGGCCTCCCTGCATGGATTTCGCCCTCTGTTGCGCATGTGGCTCGGCGAATTTGGAGGTATGCGCGATCTCAAAAATCTTGGGACCGCATATGTGTGGGAACTGCACACATGCAAGGGGTGAGCACGGGCTTGAGATGAGGACGACAGGATTGCAAGAAGTGGCGGCGCTCACAACCTCTGCCGATATCTCTGTAGTCCCCGAACTACAGACCGCAACCTAGGTGCACAAACAACGCACCTGAACGAATGACAGGGAGGGTCGGCATATGAATACGCCAGTTAGATGCGTCGGATATGGATTGGTGGTGGCCTGCCTCGGGCTTACGACCTCGGCCTGCAACACGTCGAAAGCGACGGCCGATACGATGGTGAAATTTACCTCCAGCACAAGTCCGGGGGAGTTGTTTGCCGGTGACGGGCTTGTCGAAAAGAGTCAGAAGGTCAATTTATATACGGCCATCGTGATTGAGAATCTGCAACAGGACATGGCCAGAGGCCACGGCGAATATCTCGCATCTCTCAGCGTGCTGTTGGGCGTTGCGCCAGACTATCAGCATGAATGGGGGCTCGTCGTCCAGAACCAGTACGCTACTGTCGTTCCTTTTGCGCGGACCACGCCAAGTGAGTTGCTCGTCGGACTCCAACGGGAAGTACCGTCCCATCCACTCACGAGCGGGCGAACGGGAGAATGATGGATCCAGGTCAATGTAAAGAAGAGGAATCGAAATGAGTACAAACACCATTTTGATCGTGGTGCTGATTCTGGTGCTCTTGGGTGTATTGCCCACGTGGCCGCACAGCGCTAACTGGGGATATTACCCGAGCGGCGGATTCGGTCTCATCCTTTTGATCATTGTCATACTGGTCCTGACCGGCCGGCTTTAGCGGTTGAGTCACGAGCCATAGCGGGCTGAGAGCCGATCACCAAGATCCGGAACGTGAAGTCGGTAGGATGGAGGGGGACAATGAGGCAGAGCCCGTTCATGACTGATATTCGCACCGCTCGACTTCATGTCAGGCAATATCTTGAGGAGAGTGCGACGACGTCAGGGTTCAATGCTGACCCCGCCAGTGTGATCCAGTTGCTGAATGCAGCGCTCGCATTGGAAATGATGTGGGTGCTTCGCTATCAGCGCCACGTCGTCATGGCCGAAGGCATCCGTTCCCGAGCATCACAACGACACTTATGAAGCATGCTCAGGCCGAGCAAGTTCACGCCGACCAGTTGATGCACCGGATTGTCCAACTCGGCGGGGAGCCGAATGTGACTCCAGAGGGGCTGCTTAGCCGTTGCCCCAATGAATATGTGGAGGGGCATTCGCTTCCGGACCTGATTGCTGAAGACCTCATGGCTGAATGTCTCGTCATGGAGAGCTATCGAGACATGATCCTGTATATCGGCAACGACGACCCTAAGACGAGGCGATTACTTGAACACACCATGATTGAGGAACGAAAGCATATGGGAAAGTTGGCCTGCCTGCTTGGCACGTTGAAGATATCCTCTTCCGTTTCTTCCGTCTTGCGTTGGCGAACTGTGGATCCCATAGGGCTAAAACAAATGCTCTCAACGCTATGGCGAATGTGGCTGCCCTCTTCAAGGGCGGGCGTTTCCAGCATCGGAAGGCACATGTGAATACTGCATCGAACCGTACGACCGATAGACAGGAACACCAGGAGCGTGTGCTTTTTGGCGACAACATTTGGACGACGCCTCGTATGACCTGTCCCAGAGAAAGCTGTAGCCGAGAGATGATGCGGGATACGAGCCGTTCTGATGGAGGCTACGACCGACTCAGTGGACTGCATCATGTGTACTGCCCCAGCTGTCGGCATATGGGTATGATTCCCAGTGGTGACGTCCAAATATTATTTCGCACGGCGCATCAGTACGTCGTCGCGTATGGCCCATCCCTCTCGACCATCACGGTCGTGCTGACGACACGTGCCCTCGCTGCATATCAATCCCATGCCGTCTGCTCGGATGAAGTCGCCAGACTGGGCGCCCGATGGGCCTTGTTGTCAGGGACCAGGTCCGGCACTGTGACACTCGCGCCTGAACGACTGGATTCTCTCGGCTTTGAACGGTACCTCCACAGTCAGCCTTCGCAGGGATCTGCACTTCGAGCGGTATAGGTGCTTATACAGGCCAGTGAAGGGGACACGACTCCGACACCACATCCAGCTTGTGCTGGATTGTGAATGGCGGCCTCCGTTGTCTTTTTTTTAATTATGCGGAACTTTTGATCAGCCGGCGATCTGTTTGAAGTCGAGAATGATACCAGAGGTTCGAGGAGAGCGTGGGCGATTCCTAAGCGACCAAGTCAGCCAGCAGAGGCAGATGTCCAACAACCAATTGTAAGGGGGTTTACCATGAAGAAGGTGATGAGTCCGATCCTGTTTGCAGTGATCCTGAGCTGTGGGATGGTCACTCTAACGTATGCGGCCGGCGAGATGGCCACGCCCGGTCCCCAGATTGTCAAGGGGGACCTGCTGAAGATTGAGGGGGAATTTTATACGGTCCACGATGCCGCGGGCCATGAGGTCCGGCTGCATGTCGACAAGACGACGAAGCTGGACGGCGACTTCAAGACGGGTGACAAGGTGGAGGCCCAAGTGACTGATAAGGGCCACGCTTTTTTCATGAAGCATGTCAACGCAGCTAGCGCTGGAATGGCAGTGGCAGGGCCCAAGACTGTCAGCGGGGACCTGTTGAAGACGGAAGGTGAGTTTTATACGGTTCATGATACGGCCGGCCATGAAGTGCGCCTACATGTCGATAAGACGACGAAGCTGGAAGGCGTTTTCAAGACTGGTGACAGGGTCGAAGCCCAAGTAACGGATAAAGGCCACGTTCTGTCGATGAAACACCTCAATCCGGCGAAATAGCCTTTTCGAAAGTGAGTGAGAAGGAATGTTCTGCCAGGGGGGCCGAACTCTGTACGATCAGGAGTAAGGCCCCGTTACCTTATTAAGAGGTTGAGAAATGGGATACGTATATGAACAGATATCTCATCATTCCATGGAGCAAATGTATTGCATCACTGGCGATTGGATTGGCATCGATCGCGTGGCGCTTGGGGCAGTCGAGGATACGCTGAAGGCCTGCCTGGCTAGAATCCCGAAGAACGGCAGTATCGGGCAGCGAATGGTTGCGGAAGCAAGCTGCGAGCGGGACGAAATGGAACGCAGGCCGATTGAAACTGTGCCGGGCGCAGACTATGCGTCTCAATGACAGCGAACATGCCGTATCGTGAGCCTGGCGACGAAATCTAGACAGAGCATGTCTTAGGCGACGACGTCCACGATGGGTCCGTGCACGCATCGGGGTTCCTATTAAATCGCCCCGGCTGGTACAGTGTGTGTCGCATGATTGCGAGACGGACTACAGAGAGCTCACCCCCGCTCTTAACATGTCTTTCAACCGTAGGTTTCCGGTGTGTTTCCCGGCGCAGATAATATTCAGGCACCGCGCACCTTGATCTGATCGAGGCAGGGCACCCTTATGGCAACGAAACGAACCACATCGTTTAATCCCAAGACCTTTCTGGCCAAAGTTGGGACCGGCAAAACGAGTCTCACCTCTCCGAAGAACCACATGATTTTTTCCCAAGGGGATGTGGCGAATGCGGTGTTCTTCATCCAGGCCGGCAAGGTCAAGCTCAGCGTCGTCTCTCGGCAGGGCAAGGAAGCAGTCCTTGCGATGTTGGAACCAGGAGCCTTCTTTGGTGAATCCTGCCTTGTCGGGCAGTTGGTTCGTACGGCGACCGCGACCGCTGAGGAGGTAACCACTCTCGCGCGTATCGACAAAGAAGCCATGATCCTTGTGCTTCATAAGCAGCCCGCGTTCTCCGAGCTGTTTATGTCCTACCTGCTCTCACACAACATGCGTATCGAGGAAGATCTGGTGGATCAACTCTTCAATTCCAGCGAGAAGCGGCTCGCGCGCGTGTTGCTCTTGTTGGCGCATTTCGGGAAGGAGGGTAAGCCGGAGACGGTCATTCCGAAGATCAGCCAGGAAACGTTGGCCAAGATGATCGGCACCACGCGGTCACGGGTCAGTTTCTTCATGACCAAGTTTCGGAAATTAGGATTCATTAAATACAATGGAAAATTACACGTGCACAGTTCCCTCCTGAATGTTGTCCTGCACGACTAGCCGCTATCAATCCGAGTGATTGGATAGGGGAGAAAAGATTTTTTCGCGGCTGCTACCGGTGCGAGAGGCGGAAGTCATCCAGAAGGCCACTGATCGCCCATGAACCGACGACGCGCCCTGCGGATTACGTAAGAATACATCGCGCGAGTACAGGACAGTTCTGTAAGCCGCGAACCTCAAACCCTCAATGCTGAGGTCTCTGAGCAATATTGATCAGACTGTGCGGACATGAAACGGGTAGCATGAGAAGCAAGCGTTGAAGTTCCTTCATCCGATGACCTTGCAGGGGATTTCCTGGAAAGTGAGGGAAACCTATACGGTGCAGGGGCACTCAAGGCTGATATCACGTCACGTGTATGTGACGAGCAAGGGACACGCGATTCTCCTCAAGCCATGACAGCCCACGAAATAGATGTTGGGATGCCTCTGGATATATCAGATGGGCATACCAGGGCCGCAAATGTGATTGTGGCATGTCGGTAATGGCATAGCAGCGATCTTTCTCCCGGCCGACAATGGAAAATTTGATGAAGGACAAAGAGCGAGGATCAGTAAACCGGTGGTCGGTCTTCGACCGTGCCGTCAATGCGCCCACCATCGGTCTGATGGGAAGCATGTCTGTGTTCTAGCCAGTGTCAGGTTCACGGAATCTGCACAAAGACAATGGCGGGCGGGGGTGTTCGGTGAGAATAATTATTGCTGCATACAATCGAGTGGTTATGGAGGGTTTGGGTAGCACGCGCATTGACTCCACTTCTTCACCACTATAGGGTAAATTCATGACGTACTGAGCCCACGCGAACTCCTCTCTCGCACGCTGCATCGCTCTCCCGCGTGTCGAGTCCCAATCCTTCGCCGCTTCGTCGCCGCTGCATCGCTCTCCGGAAGTAGGACCCGTAGGATCGGTCTACGGTGCTCAATATCCATTCTCGGTTTTATGTTGACCGAGAAACTCATATAACCAGGAGGCGCTTCAATCAGATTTGGACGCTTTTAGGATTGCTGGCATGTATGTGGGGCACTGCCGTATGGGCGACCAATGGTGCGGATAACGCCTAGTCTGAAGCACCGCTTGAGCAAGACACTCGGGTTGAGGCCTGAGTCGGATCGCTACTCGGAATGACGGGCAAGGATTATATGACGACAAAGACACTTGTTATCAGGGTCTCAAACCATCTCTTCAAGAGCGCTGTGAGCTATCTCGGTGGGGCCCACGTCGATCATCACGGTGGCTGCCCATCTGCGTGACTTGATGCTGTCGGATCGGCGGACCTTCGCAGGAGGCGACTACTCCTGATGTCTCTGCTGTCCACAGCAGACCCTGTATCGAGAATGGCTTCACCTGTGAGGTCGTTTCTGAGGATAGCGTGCATCGGATAAGTGAAACCGAGCTGAGCGTGATGCAGTAGCGAGTTTTTACAATCCGAGCGTTGAAGCAGGTGCTGTCACGTTCGCCTAAATGATGGCATGAGGGGTTTCCGGGGACACTGTTTAGGAATCCAGTCACGAAGATGGATTGCTGCTGTGTTCGGCATGCGCGTCGTAATACTCCGCTCAGCGTTGACATCCTCCATCATTTGCGTCCTGGCTCTGCTGGGAATTCCTCGTGGAGCCGTGTCCGTGTCAGGCTTCTTGGCAGCCCAGCTCTAGCAGGGTATGGCGAATAGCAGGGACCATGAGTAGAGGTTCGTCGTGACTGTGCTGTTTTGATCAGACTGGTGCGTTTCTTCGGAGGATACTGAAGCCTATCAAACCAGGGTGTCATCGGAAACGGTGCATAGGAATGTGTCTCAATCTTCTATTCTCATTGAGAGGAGTACGCCATGAAGAAGAATCTCTATGCGATGCGGATGCTCAGTGCGTTGCCCATTCTGTGCGCGCTGTCACTGACACCGTTGCTGGCAGAGGCAGAAGACTCAGCACCGGGAAAAGGAGCAGCTGAAGCCGCAGCGGCTACCGAGTCGAGAATGGCAGCGGGGGCGGTGGAAGACAGCTTGCCGGCTTGTATGGCCAGGATACCCAAAGATGCCAGTATCGGCCAACGTATGATCGCTGAACAGAGCTGTGGGCGCGATGAAAGCGAACGGAAGCCTTTTGAAGCCATACCGGGAGCGCGAAGTATTCGCCGGTAAATAATAGGGCCCCATAGCGTGCACTACCGCCTCATGAAGATTTGGCTAGAGACCCAAATCCATGGGGCAAGTGCTACTCTCCGTGCGCATGTGGGAAACCTGCCAGAACTTGCGGGAAATCCCATGTAGGTCAAACCTCAGTGCCAGTCGGCTGCGTAGTGATGGCTCAGCGGGTAGTTCAGAGTGTTTCCTACACATGATCGTTCGGATCGAATGTGACATCGTCAGCACCGGCCATGGCGGCAGTGTGATCGGATTGGTTCGAAGGGGGACGGATGCATTGTTCGCGTTGCGATGGGCTGATGGTGACGGTCTGGATGGGAGATTTGGCATGCTCCGATACCATTAAAGGATGGCGCTGCCTTCTGTGTGGCGAGGCGACGGATCCAGGAATTGAAGCCAATCGTAAGAATCATCTCCCATCAACTGAGGGCCGACCACGGCTGCCGGGCTCGGTCGCGGTCTGGCATGGGAAGAGGAAACTCTAAGACAGGGTTGTTAGGTCGTCGCTCAGAGCCGCCACACCTGCATTCATAGACGATAAGCCATTTCGCGCAGAAGCTGAAGGCTGCATAACAGCAGAAGGCCTACGGTTCGACTGGCCATCCCGCCTCCCCGCAGGCCTGTCAATACAAACCACGCCAGCGGCTCACATCTGCGCCTGACTACTGTGGTCTATTCGGCACGAATGCCACATCCGTCACTTTGTTCTCCTCGTCGACAAGCAGCGTTGCGGCATCGCCCTTCACGAGGGTCCCGAGTCTCGCCTGAATCAACGGCCGCACCTCGTACGAGTGCTCTTTGCCGTTCTCGGTTCGAATGACAATCGTATTGTTCTTCAACGCCGTGGAAATCACCCCGACGATTTGCGAGAGGTTTCCCTTTGGGGGGCTCATCTTCTGCGAAAGATCCGTGGCTCGTTGAACGGCTTCCTTACTGCCAAACGTCACGTCCACAATCTTGTTCAGTTCATCGATGAGGAAAATGACGTCCGCGCCCACAGGAATGGAGGCCACCTTGCTTTGTGCGACGGGACGGACCATGTGCGACTCTTCCTTCCCATCCGTAGTCCGAATCACCGCCTTGTCATGGCCGGTCTCCAGCGGGCCGGCGAGTTGTCCTGTCACGATGCGATGATGGTTGGATTCCCCCGGCATGTGCACATCGACCAGCAGATTCTGGTCGTTCAGCGTCAGCTCGACGAGATCGCCTTTTTTGAGGTCTGGCAAGCCCTTCTCTTTTCGCACGTTGATCGGGATGAAGCGAGGCTGCCCCTCACCGGTTCCGATGCGGGCTTGGTCACTCCTCACTTCCTCGACGACGCCAAGTACGATTCGGTCTCCTGCAATGAGCTGGTGGGCAGCCCCGGTTGCCTCAGGTCCGGCATGGGCAACGGAGAGCGCCGAACCAGCCCACAGCGCAAGTACTGTCAGTCTCCAAAGATTCGTCTGTATCATGACTTCTCCTCATTTGTATGCATTCGGATCGCATCCCTCGTGAGAATCACAGGGAATGGCCACATCTTTTATGGTAATGCCCTAGCTAAGAGGAAACTGGTCAAAATTGCTCACCACTGAATAAGCCACTCGTATAGTCCTCCCATGAAATTGAGCCCTGATCTGTCTGCCACACGAAGAATCTAGGTTCTCCGAACAGTCTCTGTCCTGGCTGCTGTTACACGACATGCGCATCGAAGAGCATTGCGTAGGCCAACTCTTCAATTCCAGTGAGAAGCGGCTCGCGCGCCTGTTGCTTGTTGGCGCATTTCGGAAAGGATAGAAAGCCGGAGACGGCCATTCCGAGATCACCCAGGAGGCGCTGGTCGTAATAATCTGCGCCACGCAATCACGGACGCGTGTCTGTATGCATAAGTTTCGGAGTCGGGGTATTGAGTACAACGGCCCATGATAGGTGCACCGTTCTCTCAATGTGCTGGTTGTGCCACTAGCCTCTCTGGTCGAAGAGCCGCGTGTAATGGATTTCTGCATCCAAGTCAGCATGCCTGATCAATTGTGAACAGTCTGGCGTCTGTCCGAAGCGCTAGCATGGAGAGCAGGGGGCAAATACAGCCAGGCCGATGGTTAGATGTGAAGGGCCTAGCAAGCGCTCTTGCGCGATCTCATGACAGCGTCATTTCTGATTTTTCGTTTAGGTGCTGCCGCTGGTGCTGCCGCGATCTACTTCGCATTCTTCATCATTCGTGCCTGGTTGGAAAACCGGCCGGGCACCTGCAAAGGAAGGTCGGCCGCGAGGGCTTGCTCGGCTGGTGGGTCCCTCGATACTCACATCGCCACGCAATGGACCGAAGGCCGCTTACGGTTGGACGCCCTGTTGGCGCTGATGAGACAACTTGGGGTTTCGTTAGAGCAGGAAGTTGAGAAGTTGCGGCAGCTCGATCCCTCGCTTCCCCTGTATGAACGCGAAGCTTTGAAGCAGGTTGATCCC
>JBDTWG010000122.1:0-9346 GCA_040006855.1 Nitrospira sp. | reverse complement strand
AAATCGTAATTGCGGATGAGCAACTCAATTCGCTGTTCGTTCTGGGCTTGAGCCGGAGCCTCCTCTGCCGATTGAGAGACCGGGGGGATCGGAACGATCAGAAAAACAAGCAAGACCATAGGAAACAATCTATAGAGCGGTCGCTTCGCGCGTGTCTTTGTCACAATGATCCCCTTCTGGTGCTAACTCGTCCACGTGACACGGACAAACTCCTCGTCCTTTTCGTAGTGGACTGCCAGTTCCCCGTGATGCGCATGTTTCAGCGCTTCACCGATGCGTCGGGGAAGATGGGTGTCGGTGGTGGAGAGGACCAGTCCCTCCGGCTGGTCCTCAATCGTCATAATACGGGCCAGGGGGTGTTCCTGTTTTTCCTTCGCTTCGGTGTTGTGAATCACGCCCATCACCTGCTCGCGATGTTCGTCTTTGTAGGATCCTTTCAGGGTGAGGAATCCCTTGGGGTATTTGTCCTGGATACGCAGACAGGCCGGGCAGACGATTTCCTCGGCTCCCGCTGGTTTGGCTCCCCATGTCCAGCGACCCTTATGGTAGAGGGCGCCGCATGTTGTGCAGACCGTGGGCTCCTTCAGTTTGCCCGGCAGCTTGTAGGAGTCATGTTGATATTCTTGAACGAAGCGGTCGTGGCGAGCGCCGTGGCCACCCTCGGTTGGGTTCTTCATTAGTGAGATTTCCTTTCCGTGCCGGGTTGGCCACCTTGCGGCGACTCCAGCGATGGCTGCTTCCTGGTCAGGAACGCTTCTTCGGCCAAGTTGAGGTACTGCAGCACCTCTCGATCTTCGACCTGTTCGAAGTTCCTGTAGAAATTGCCGACGGCATAGAACGGTTCCGGCACCCTCAGCACAATCAATTGATCGACCAGGCTCCGAGCCTCCTGCACGGTCGTGCGTGGCCCGACCGGTACGGCTCCGATCACGCGACGTGGGTTTCCCTGGCGAGCGGTCGCCACTGAGGCAAAGAATGTGGCACCGGTTGCCAAGCCATCATCCACGAGAATGACCGTTCGATCCGTCAGATCGGGGAACGGGCGTCCTTGCCGGTACAGCGCGACACGCCTGGCGACCTCTTTCTCTTGTGCGCGCACCGCGGACGCAAGCTCCCGATCCGAGAGGGACAGGCCTAAGAGCGCCTCGCGATTCCAGTAGACGGCCCCGGTCTCACTGACCGCACCGAGCGCGTATTCAGGATTTCCCGGTGCGCCGATCTTGCGCGTGATCAATACGTCCAGCGGCAGGTGCAGCGCCAGACTCAGTTGATACCCCAGTACAACTCCCCCTCGCGGCAGTGCGAGGAGAATTGCGTGGGGATCGTCTCGAAACGCCGCAAGTTCCTGTGCGAGGAGTTCGCCGGCTTCTTCACGGTTCTTGAACATACAATTCCACTCCGCTGGCCGCCTCGTATGTCGCACGAGGCGGTCAGCATCAAGTTACAACAGTCCGCTGGTCACTCCTACTCCGATCAGGAACAGCGCCACGATCACCACGAGCAACATTAGCCACCAGTGATGGCGAGACGGGATTTCCGGGCGCCAGTGAATTTCCCAGGGGATATCCAGGTACCGAGGATGTCGGAACATGCTGGGCTCCCTTCTCTCAGGACACCTTCACCTCGATCGATTTCGGTTTCGCCTTTTCCGATTTGGGCAGATGCACCTTGAGGATACCGTCTTTATACTCCGCCGCAACTTTACTGCCTTCGGCATCATCCGGGAGCGTGAAGCTGCGCAGAAAACTGCCGTAGGCCCGTTCGACGCGGTGGTATTTCTTGTCCTTTTCTTCCTTTTCGTATTTCCGGTCGCCGGAGATGGAGAGAACATTGTCCTGCACGGTGAGCTTGACGTCCTCTTTCTTGACCTCTGGCAGTTCAGCCTTGATCAGGTACTCCTTGTCGTCTTCCGTAATATCGACCAAAGGAGACCACTCCGCGACTGAGATGGCTTCCTTTTGCCCCTCCACCTTGGCGGGTTGACGGCCCCAGAGCGCAGAGAGACGTTTCTCCACGTCTGCTAGCTCCTTCCACGGATTCCACTGCGTGCGAGCCGGTTCCCAACGGGTAAGTTCACTCATGATCGTTCCTCCTGATGGTGTGATTGAATTCATCGTACCTGTGCGCTGTTGGTGAGTATCGTTAGGCGTCTCTGATGCAGTCCCGCCTAACGTCCTTGTGCTATTGCAGGCTGGATGCCAGGATAAACCTTCGCACGCCACTTCAGTGGGAGGCACGAAAGTTCATCCACTTAGGTTGAAAGGAGGCGCGCAGTCTTGGTGGGAAAAATCTCCGCTGGGGCGATACGGGGCAGTGCCATCGTGAAGCAATGGTGCCAATTACCTCATTGATTTCGGCAGCGGCATGATTAAGTTGATGAGTGAAGGGAGGTGGAGCCAGGATAAGTTCAGAACTCCCGCTTCCGTGCCGCATAAGTGGGTCGGGGGTTGCGCCTGTGGCGGTTTCGGGATCAGTTCCGAAGGGACGCGTTTCCATCTCGGTGCCAGTATGAGGCACGGCTCTAAAAAGAGCCCGATGAATGGGGAGCGCGGGACATTCAGGCGTGGGTAACCCGCTGGGGTGTCCGGATGGATCTCGCTCGGTCGGCAGGCCTGATCTCCACACGGAAGCGGGTTGTTTTATGGCACTAGTAGGATGCTGACAGAGTCCTGAGGGATGTTTACGTGTTGCTCGAGGGCTTACCTTCTAAATTCAGAGACCCCGTTTTGTCCGTTCTGCGTTTCAATCTTATCCGCTGTTCTCTTCCCCGCCGTGGCGTTGCTCCACAAGAGGGTATAGTGATGTGGGGCAGATGGCCCCTCTCCGTTCAGTCAGTTCGCTCCCTTCTATGACATGCAGATGTCCGGTCCATCAGGGAGTACAGCTCGAAGAGTCGAAGGATGCGTCTGCACCAGTAAGGGTATAAGCGTTGCATAGGTTATCAGTGTACCGCATACGACTCGAAGAGCTGGGCGGAGGGGGAGGATTTTGATGGCCGGATCAGAGGGAAGTCCTCTGAAACCAGCGACCACGGTCGTGCTCACTTCCAACCAAAGGAGGGTGCTATGAAGAGGTCGGGTCACACATTTCGAGGGTTATTGGTTCCACTGGCGCTGGGGCTGGTCTCGGTCGCCGGGATGAGTATCGGAACGTCATCGACTGCGCGGGCCGAGGAGGGGAAGATTGAGGTCACCATTACCGACAAAGGATACACCGTGGACGGACACACGACGCCTGGTGCGATCACGAAGATTATCCTCCATAACAAGGGCACGATGACGCACGGATTCAGCTCACGGATCATGAAGGACACGCCGGTTCGCATGGAAGGTGATGGAAAGGAAGTGATGGCTTACGGCGTCAAATCGTTTCATGTGGACGCGGGAAAGACCGCGACGCTGATATTCAGCAAGCCGTCGAAGCACGATCCTGCGACCGGCATCAGCGAGACCCAACAGTACGGCTTCTGGTGTGACATCCACCCTCACATGAGGGGCGAATTCCTCATTCTTGAAACCAAGGGCGAGGTGGGTGGCGGCTGAATCCTTCATTGGGCGGGAATTGTAGAAGAAGGGATCGTCTCGCAAGAGGCGGTCCCTCTTTTTTTGGCTTCTGGCATTCTCGACCCTTGCGTGCCAGCGGGACTGGAAGCGGCCACATAGCCGAATGACGTGCCTGTTTTAGCGCCGGCGCGCGTCTTTGCTTGCTGGCTGGGGTGTGGGTGTCAGGACGACTGGAGGTTCCTGTCAGCTAGCGCAGAAAGCCCTTGCGAAGTTTGATAAGGAACGCATCGGCCAGATCGGGACGGGCTCGCTGTGGGCAAGCGCTGAGCCGGCGAGTGGCTTGTTCGGTCCAATATTCTCCCAGGTCGATCACCTCGCCGACACGATACTCGCCGTCTTTGATCTTGCGGACCGCTTCACCGAGTGGGGTTTCCGCGATCCTGATGCTGAAGGTTCCCCGTTCCAGCAATTCACAAAGATTAAAGAGGACACGCAGGTACGCCGCCGCGTATTTGGCCGGCCGGCCATCTTTCTTCTCCAACATTTTCTTGCGCTGGTTCTCGCAGTAATTGATGAACGAGTCGTAGGCGTTGCGGGCGGACCAGAGATGGGGGAAGAGGTGTCGGAGCTCGGCTCCCCAGTCGTCCATCACGACCACCGGCGCGACCAAGGTTTCCAGCACCAACGGATGCCCCTGCCGCGCCAAAAACAAAAAGTGGCCAATCTCCCAGGCGGTCTCGTCCTCTTCTTCTTTCATCATCCTCGTGCCTTGGTACTTAAAGCCGACACGGAACATCTCGCTGGTCGGCAGGACGAACACGCTGCGATAATCCTTATCGCTCTCGGGGCCGGCCAGCCCATGGGCATGCGACCCGACGAGGACTTTCAAGATAGAGGAGTCGGACGGTGACGATGGTCTGTCCGTCATGATCGTGCGCCGGCGAGTTGTGCGAGGCATCCGTTCAGAGTCATGTATTTGGGATAGTCGGCTTCCGGGATCTCGATCTGAAATTCCTTGTGCAGCGCCACGACGAAGTTGAGGAAATCCATCGAGTCGAGGTCGAGCTGATCGCGAAAACTGATGTCCGGCTGCAGCGCGGTCAGATCCGCTTCGGGAGCGATCTCGCCCAGCAGGCGAAGGACCAAGCTCTGCATTTCATTCAGGGGCGGCGTGCTGCTCATAATGTGTGGGGCTCCTGCAAAAGGCGATCGATCTCGGCCAGAAATATTCCGCCACGATGACCGTCGCTGACGCGGTGGTCGGCGGACAGGGAAGCCATGATCACCGGCCGCGGGACGACCTGACCATTCATCACCCACGGGCGCTCGAGCAGCTTGCCGAATCCGACCAGGGCGACCTGTGGAGGATAAATCACTCCGAACACGGTTTCCACTCCTTGCTCACCCAGGCTGGTGACGGTAATCGTGGGATCGGACATTTCCGAGCTGCGCAAGGAGCCGGCACGAGCCCGTTTCACCAGATCCTGAAAGTTCTTCATCAGGTCGCTGAGGCTGAGCCGGTCGGCATTGTGCAATGCCGGTGCGACCAGTCCACCCTGGCGGAGGGAAATGGCCGTGCCGATATGAATCCCCTCGCTGCGCACCGCCGCTCCTTCCTTCCACACCGCATTCAGTTCGGGAACTCGACGAAGCGCGAGGGCCACCGCCTTGATGAGGAGTACGCCATAGAGTAGGCGCTCAGTCACCGGGCGTGTTTCGTTCGCTTCCTTCAACCAGGTCACCGTCCGTCCCATGTCGATCGTGGTGCTTAGGTAGTAATGGGGGATCTCCCGCTTGGACCGAGCCATGGCGGCAGCGATGGTTTGCCGCATGCGCGCTTGACGGTCGGCGACGATGGCTGGTTTCGCGATTTGTGTGATCGCGCTGGCCCGTTCAACATCTTCCAAGGTGATCGCTCCGTCAGGACCAGTGCCTTGCAAGCCTGTTGGGTCAAGGCTTCGCTCGGTGGCCAATTTCCTCGCAGCCGGAGAAATGCGCAACCGTCCGACCTGGGACGGTGCAGCGGGAACGATTTCCGCTCGACTGGCAGAAGGAGCGGCGGCCGCTGGAGGCGCCACAGCCTGTACCGGAGCCGGGGCTGTGGCAGGTTGACCGTCCTCGTGAATGACGGCCATGACGGTGCCGACGGGTACCTTGTCACCAGGCTTGGTCAGTAAACGTTCAATGGTGCCCGTGGCATGGGATTCGACGTCGATGGCAGCCTTCTCGGTGTCGACTTCGGCAATGATCTCGCCCTTGGCGACCGGATCGCCTTCCCGTTTTTTCCACTGCACCAGGGTGCCCTCGATCATATCTGCGCCAAGAGTGGGCATCACGAAATTAGCCATTGGTGATCTCGGCTAAGGGGTGAGGGGCTTGGCGGACCAGATGCATCTCGTTCGTTATCTCCCCACAAGGGTATGGACCGCCTGCACGATTTTTTCCGGCTGCGGCAGCGCGGCGTCTTCCAAATGTTTGGGATAGGGAATCGGGACCTCCTCGCTGCAGACCCGCGCGATTGGGGCGTCCAGGTCATAGAAGGCCCCTTCCATGATTTGCGCAGAGAGTTCAGCCGAAAAACTTCCCGTACGCCAGGCCTCGTCGATGACGACGGCGCGATGGGTCGTGCGGACAGACGCAAGGACGGTGCCGATATCGAGCGGACGTAATACGCGCAGATCCACGACTTCTGCATCGATGCCGTCGTGAGCAAGACGCGTGGCCGCCGCCAGGGCTTTCCAGAGGCTGCCCCCGAAGGTGATGAGGCTCACATCCTTACCGGACCGGCGAACCACGGCGCGGGACAGATCGACGGCCGGAGGTCCGTCCTCCAATTCGCCTTCCATGGAGTAGAGGTAGGCATGTTCGAAAATAAAGACCGGGTCTGGCTGCTCCAGCGCGGTCAACAGCATGCCGCGCGCATCCGTCACGGTGGCCGGTGTCAGGACCGTGATCCCTGGGATGTGGGCATACCAGCCTTCCAGGCTATGGGAGTGTTGGGCCGCCACCTGGCGACCGGCGCCGGTCGCCATACGAACCACCAGCGGGACACTGAACTGACCTCCTGACATGTGCCGAAGGGTTGCCGCGTTGTTGAGAATTTGATCCAGAGCCAGGAGGCTGAAGTTGACGGTCATGACTTCGACGATCGGGCGCATTCCCCCCAGCGCCGCGCCGATCCCGGCCCCGACGAATGTGCTCTCCGAGAGCGGCGTGTCGCGAATGCGTTCGGGACCGAATTCGTCGAGCAAGCCCTTGCTGCAGGCGTACGTGCCGCCGTACTTTCCGACATCCTCTCCCATGAGAAACACCCGCGGATCGCGCTGTAGCGCCTCTCGCAATCCCGCCCGCACGGCTTCTCGATAGGTAATCTTGGTCATGTGTCAGCACCGTACGTGACGCCTGACGCATCAGGCGTGAGGGGAGAGGCTTTACCCGATGTGTCCTGGCCGTTGACCGTACGCCTCACCCCTTCCACCTCATGGATGGTATACACGTCCTTCATCAAATCCTCGACCGGCTCCCAGGGACCTGCCTCTGCGAAGGCTACGGCCGCCTCGACTTCAGCCATCACTGCGGACTCCATCGTCTTCAGATCGGCGTCGGACAATAGTCCGGCTGTGCGAAGGCTCTGTTCGAACGTGGCGATCGGATCACGGCGCTTCCATTCGGCCACTTCGTCCTTCGTGCGATACAGTTCGGCGTCATACATCGAATGGGCGCGAAATCGGTAGGTTCGGTACTCCAGAAAATAAGGCCCCGTACCGCTCCGTACGAAATCAATGGCACGGCGGGTGGCCGCCGCGACCGCGACCACATCCATCCCGTCGACGCACTCCGCAGGAAGGGCATAGGCCCGAGCCTTCGCCGCAATGTCGGTTTGCGATTGATGGCGGACCAGCGCGGTTCCCATCGCGTAGAGATTGTTTTCGCAGAGGAACAGAACCGGTAATTTCCACAAGGCGGCCAAGTTCAACGATTCATGGAACTCGCCTTCCGCCACGGCACCGTCGCCGAAGTAGCAGGCGGTGACATGAGCCCGCCGCTCTAACTTATCTGCCAGGGCAAGGCCGACGGCCACCGGCAATCCACCGCCGACGATGGCCAGGCCGCCGAAGAACCGGCGCGAGGCGTCGAAGAAATGCATCGAGCCTCCGCGGCCGCGCGCGCAGCCGTTGGCCTTGCCGTATAACTCAGCCATCAGCGCTCCCATCGGTGTCCCACGGACCAGAGCGTGGCCATGTTCTCGATAGGTAGCGACGACCGCGTCCTGCTCCGTTAACGAAGGGATGGACCCAGCGGCGACCGCTTCTTCGCCTATGTACAAGTGAAGGAAACCCCTGATTTTTCCGAGCTGGTAGAGTTCCGCTGCCCGCTCCTCGAAGCGGCGGATTCGGACCATGTGCCGCAGCCACTCAAGGCCTTGCTCTCTTGTCACGGGGACCGTCATGACCTGCCCTCCAACCTCGCGACATCACTTTGGACAATCTGAGTTCACGCCCATTCAGCAGGCTGCGCACTGAGGGCCCGGATCGCCGCGCCATTTCGCCCTCCCGCAGCACCATTACTGTCGGGATACTTAAAGGCCGAAGCGTCCCGCAAGCGCCTGTGAGTCAGCCACCCTGCGTCCCGATGCTGCGGGCCTACTCCACTTCCAGGCCGGCCTGCTTCAGTCGAGCGCGCAACCGCTCGATCTGCTCGAGCAGATCCAGCATCACCGCGGCCGCATCGAGACTGGCATCAAAATCCCGTTGGAGGCGCGCCACTCGGCGGGCACAGGTGAGGTCCGCCGCGCGAAATCGCCACCGTGAACTCTCCGGGCCCTCCGGCTCCAGGACACCCACGGTCACCAATTCGATGATCCATTGGGTCTCCGTTCCGCAGGCCCTTGCCAACTCATCGATCGACAGCACGCCTTCATCACCAACCACGCTTCCTGTCAGTATATCCTGCGGCCTCTCCATTCAGACCCCCAGTGCCTGGCGAGGATTGAATGCCAGTTCCCGCGCCATGGTGTGATAGATTTCCTGCGCACGCTCGCTGTCCGCCGGCGGAAGCACCACTTCAAGGACGAGATAGAGATCGCCTGCCGGCTCGCCGGGAATGCCGCGCCCCTTGAGTCTCAGTTTACGCCCGCTCTGCGAGCGTGGCGGAATTTTCACTTCGACCGCCCCGGTGGGAGTGGGCGCTTTGGCTGTCGCTCCGAGCGCCGCTTCCCAGGGGGCAATCGGCAATGAGAGCGAGAGGTCTCGGCCCTGCACCTGATAGAGGGGGTGAGGATGAAAATGGATCTCGAGATACAGATCACCGGGGATAGTTCCCTTGACTCCCGAGTCACCATGTCCAGCCAGCCGGATGTGCTGGCCTTCCCGGACTCCTTTGGGGATGTGCACGTTGAGCGACCGCTCCTGTAGCACCACCTGGCCTTGCGAATTCACCTGCGGCGCACGCAGGGTCAGGGTATGGGTCCCGCCCTGAAACGCATCCTCGATCGAGATGAAGATCTTCGCATGATGGTCTTCGCCGCGAGCACGGGCGGATCCGGCATGGCGAGAGAAGTTGCCGAACAAGGAGGAAAAGAAGTCGCTGAAGTCGGCCGCCTCTGCCTGAGAAGTTCCGCCCTGCGTGAACTCGAAACCCGCACCCCATTCGGGCGGCGGCGTGAATTCCTGCCCCTCCTGCCAGCGATTGCCGAGCTGGTCATAGGCGGTGCGCTTTTCCGTGTCCTGGAGCACTTCGTAGGCTTCGCCGATTTCTTTGAAGCGCGCTTCAGCTCCGCGCTCTTTACTGACATCCGGGTGGTACTTGCGCGCGAGCTTGCGGTAGGCGCTTTTGATATCGTC
>JBDTWG010000121.1:0-9451 GCA_040006855.1 Nitrospira sp. | reverse complement strand
GAGAGAGTCGCGGATGGCTATCGGATTTGCGGCCTGTGATCTCCGCAAGATGTTTACCGTTCCACTGCTGTATAGAAGGAGTCCTACATGAACAATGCCCGCGTCAATGGTAAGAACCGTGAGCTACCTCCCAATACCAATTCCACCGGTCTTCCATCACCCCTTCTTTTCTTGATCTTGAAACGTTGGAGTCCCGCCGATCTGGCGACAATCGACAGCAGGGGCTTCCACGATGACCTCTAATATGAAATCTGTGGTGCGTGACGCTCTCACTGTGTATGGGCTGACATTTGTGTCGGGGTTAGGCTCGGCCATCGCGGGCTTCAACATGCAAAACAGTCCGTCAACCGCCTACATGACTAACCTGCTGTCGGGAGCAGCTGGTTTTGCGATGGCAGGCATTCGGATCCCCACCAATCGTGTCGAACACGTAGCCTGGGTGGCGGTCACTTTTTGGACCTTCAATCTCACAAATATCGCTCTTGAGATTCAAACCTACCCGGCATGGATACATAGTGGCGTCACAATCATACTCATGGCGATTTTAGGTGGAGCCTTCGCCTGGATACTGTCCCCTCAGTCAAAATCCACTCGCCCATATGGCTCCCCTGCACAGGCAGAGTAGCCGACCTCGGCCTATCCGGACCAACTACGGCTTACCATAGTGAAGTCTTTGCCACGCGCACAGTGGAAATATATGCGAGGGAGGGAGGGCAGAACGCAGGCAAACGTCAATGATACCGGGAACTGAGCTTGGCAGGCTGCGGAGGATACGCCCTTAACTTTTTTCGGGATCGGAGGCAACCGGCAACGGTTGAATCGACCGATGCTCTTCTGGAGTCCACCCACCACCTAATGCCTTGTACAATTGCACGATTGATACCAAATGCAGCCGATGCGTTCCCATGAGCGCCAATTCGGCTTCAAACAGATTACGTTGCGCAATCAACACATCCAAGTAATTCGCCAGACCGCCCTTATAGCGAAGACTGGCCAGACTGAACGCCGACCGCAAGGCATCAACCTGTTGCAACTGTGCCGCTCGTTGTTCGCGGACGGTTCTGACCGCCACTAAAGAATCCTCAACTTCCTTGAAGGCAACCAACACCGATTGTTCGTACTGCGCCAGCGCTTGTCTGGCTTGAGCTTCCGCTGCTCGCTGTTGAAAACCAAGGATTTGTGCGTTAAACAACGGACCGGCGAGGCCAGCTCCTGCCTGTCCGAATGCAGTTTCATTGGCCACCAGACGCGACAGATGTGGACTCGCCACACCCAAGATCCCGGTAATGCTGAGCTTCGGGAATCGATCGGCCTTCGCCATCCCAATGCGCGCAGTAGCCGCAGCAAAATCTTGCTCAGCCTGCAAGATATCGGGGCGTCTCTGCAATAGCTCCGAGGGTAGACCGGGTGGAACATCCGGAGGCATCACCTGCTCCGTAAGAGAACGCCCTCGGGCTATTTGACCGGGATTGCGCCCCAACAGCACACTCAATTGGTTTTCTTTCTGCACCTTTTGGCGTTCGAATTCCGCCGCCTTAGCTGCCGCATTCGCGCGTTCGGCCTCAAATTGATCGGCATCAAGTTTAGAGATCAAACCTTGACGCAATCGTGCCTGAGCGATCCTGACAGACTCTTCCCACGATTTCAGGGTCCGCCGCGCAATATCAAGCTGCATATCGAACTGAAGCAGCTCGAAGTAGGCTTCGGCTACACCGCTAACGAGCTGCAGGACGACAGCTCGACGATTTTCTTCTCGCGCGAGAAGGTCGCCCCGAGCCGCTTCATTTGATCGACGGATGCGTCCCCAAATATCAAGTTCCCAGGATAGATTTCCTTGCACGTAATAATTGAATGGATTGGGAAATCCTGGGAAAAGGAAATTGGTTTTACGTCCAAGGATCGGCGCATTGGATGTGACACTCATCTGCGGGGCAAAGTCAGTCTTCGCGATGAACAAGCGCGCCTGAAATTCTTCCACTGATGCCACGGCACGCCTCAGGTCCTTATTCTCTTCCAAGGCGGTGTGTATTAATTTCTGTAATTCCTGATCCTTCAATAGTTCCCACCAGGGCGTATTGGCGATCGAGGCGGCATTGTCACCCGGTTCGGCCATGCGGAACCCGTTCGGCGCTGTGGCGTCGGGCTTCGTGAAATCTGGCCCAACGGCGCAGGCTGCCAAAAGGGTTGATACGAGTACGACGGCCATTCTACGCATGTTGATAGTCTCGCTCCTTCTCGGTTCCATCTGATTCACTTCGAGGCGGATGGGGCGTTTTCCCTGTCAGACGATGACTCAACGACCGAATGAGAACATAGAAGAGCGGAACGAAGAAAATCGCCAGAAAGGTAGCGGCCAACATTCCCCCGAACACCCCCGTCCCGATCGAATTACGGCTGGCGGCTCCGGCTCCGGTGGCAATGACAAGCGGGACCACACCCAGAATGAAGGCCATGGAAGTCATAACGATCGGGCGGAAGCGAAGTTTGGCTGCTTCGATCGTCGACTCCAGCAAGGGATGGCCTTCTTCGTAACGCCTATTTGCAAATTCCACGATCAAGATGGCGTTCTTCGCCGACAGTCCGATCAGAGTGACCAAGCCGATTTGAAAATAGATGTCGTTGCTCATGCCTTTGAGCCACACAGCGCTGAGGGCGCCGAACAGTCCGATGGGCACGGCCAGAATCACCGCAAAGGGGACGACCCAACTCTCATACTGAGCGGCCAGCACCAAGAACACCATCAACAATCCAAAGGCAAAGGCATAGAGCGACTGACTTCCGACCATACGCTCCTGATAGGAGATTCCGCTCCAGTCAACCCCGTAGCCCTTTGGCACAAGCACCTCTTTCGCAATTTTCTCAAGCGCATTGAGCACCTGACCGGAGCTGAATCCCGGAGCGGCCGCGCCAAGCACCAGCGCAGTATTGTAGCCATTGAAATGTGTCACCGGATCGGGGCCGCTGGTAAACTCCGTACTCACCACGGTATCCAACGGAATCATCGTGGTGCCTTGCGGCCCATTGGCCCTCACGTAAATTTTTGAAATATCTTCGGGCGTGGATCGGTATTGCGCTTCGGCCTCGGTCTGCACGCGAAATACTCGACCAAATTTGATGAAATCATTAATGTAAAAGTTTCCGAAATACGCCTGCATGGTATCGAATACTTCCGAAATCGGCACACCTAACGCCTTGGCGCGCTCGCGGTTCACTTTGGCATAAATGCGCGGCGCGCTGACTCGAAAACTCGTGCCGATGGCGCCGACAGCCGGATGTTGCCGTGCCTTGGCCACAAACTCTTGCGCAGCGGCCGAGAACTTATTGAAATCCCCGCTGCTCGGATCTTGAAGCTGCAAGGTGAACCCGCCCGTCGCGCCGAGCCCTCGAATCGAAGGCGCATTGAAGGCCAGAATGAGCGCCTCTGGAATCTTGGCAAACTCCGCGTAGGCCGCACCAATGATGGCTTTCACGTGATGTTGCGGCGCCGTTCGCTCATCCCAATGTCTCAGCGGCACGAACATCGTAGCGGCATTGGGGCCCCGCGTATTGAAGACAAAATTTTGGCCGGATAAGGCATCGGTCGAATGGATTACCGGGCTCGACAGGAAATAACTTTCGATCTTGCTCAACACCGCATCGGTCCGCTGCTTGGAGGCGCCATCAGGCAATTGAACAATCGTGATGAAATACCCCTGATCTTCCTCCGGCAAAAAACTCCCGGGGAGGACCCTGAAAAGCGTAAACACGGCTATCAACAGGACGCCGAACACCGCTGCTGACAACAGGCGCCGTTTCATCGCCACACCGACGGTGGAGATGTACTGAGTCTGCATCCAGGAAAAAGTCCGATTGAAAAGGCGGAAGAAGCCACGGTGCTGCTCCTCCCCAGGCTTCAACACAAGCGCGCACAGCGCGGGACTCAAGGTTAAGGCAACAAACCCGGAAATAACGACGGCGATGGAAATCGTAATCGCAAACTGCTTGTACAGTTCACCGGTGATACCGCCCAGGAATCCCACCGGCACGAACACAGCGCACAGCACCAGCACAATCGCGATGACCGGGCCGGTCACCTCTTCCATTGCTCGCTTGGCCGCCTGTTTGGCAGATAGCTTTCCCTGCGTCATATGACGTTCGCAGTTCTCCACCACGACGATGGCATCGTCCACCACAATACCGATTGCCAGCACCATGCCAAAGAGGGTCAGGGTATTGACTGAAAATCCCAGCGCTTGCATGCCGGCAAACGTACCGATCAACGACACCGGCACCGCCACGCCGGGAATCAACGTCGCGCGCCAGCTCTGGAGAAAGAGATACACCACAAGAATGACCAGAACCATCGCTTCTGCGAGCGTCTTCACGACTTCTTGAATTGAGACTTCGATGAAGCGTGTCGTATCGTAGGGGATATCGTAGGACACCCCGGAAGGGAAGCTCTTGGAAACCTCCGCTAATTCGGCTCTCACCCGCTTGACCGTGTCGAGCGCGTTGGCCCCCGGCGAAAGAAAGGTCAACAGGAAGACGTTCGGCTTGCCGTTCCATCGCCCTTCCAGTGTGTACGATTGCGCCCCCAGCTCAACACGAGCCACATCCTTCAACCGGATCATCGAGCCGTTCGGCATGGCACGGACAATCAAGTCCTCGAAATCCTTCACTTCCGTCAGCCGGCCTTGCGTGATGACAGGAATGGTCAGTTCGGTTCCCTTCAAGGCCGGTTCACGGCCGATTGTCCCGGCAGGAAAATCTCGGTTCTGCTCACGGACGACGCTCGAAATGTCCGTCGGCGTGAGGCTGAGCTGCGCCATTCTGATCGGATCCAGGATCAGCCGCATCGAATAGTTTTGCGAGCCGAAGACAATGGCATTACCCACACCACGCAACCGCTTCATGTTGTCGACGACGCGGAGTATCGCATAGTTGGACAAATAGACGGTATCGTGAGTCGGATCAGTCGAACTCAAGGCCACGACCGCCAGCAAATCAGGCGAGACTTTCGTGATGCTGATGCCCTGGCGCACGACTTCCGGAGGGAGTTGCGGTTCGGCCAACTTCACCCGATTCTGCGTTTGGACTTGAGCGATGTCGACGTCGGTGCCGATCTCAAACGTCAGCTTGATGGACATGTGCCCGTCGTTAGTGCTGGTGGAATCGTAGTACAGGAGATTGTCGATTCCGGGAAGCTGGACTTCGATGGGACGCGCAACGGAATCGGCCACAATTTCCGCATTGGCCCCTGGATAATCGGCCTCGACTTGAACGACGGGCGGAGTGATTTCAGGGAATTGAGCGATGGGAAGCGCCCGCAAGGCCACCAACCCGACCACGACAATGACGATGGATAAGACCGACGCAAAAATCGGACGGTCGATGAAAAAGTGAGAGATCACGAGGCCTGCTCCGGTTTGGGCTGGGCAGCATTCGGAACGGTCGTCGCGCCAGGGTCCGGAAGCGGCACAGGCTTCACCGGGGCTCCGGGTGCGATCTTATGCAGACCGTCGACGATGACACGGTCGCCCACATGGAGGCCTTCCTCGACGATCCACTGCTTTCCTTGCCAACTGGTCGCCTGGATCTCCCGCATTTCAACTTTATCCTCGTTTCCGACGACAAAAACGATCGAGCCCTTCGCGCCCTGCTGGACCGCGCGCTGCGGGACGAGGATCGCCCCTGTCTTGAGCGTGCCCTTAAATTTGACCCGCACAAACTGCCCCGGCAACAACACCCGATCGGGATTGGGAAAAACAACTCGCGCCTGCCGCGACCCCGTATCAGTCTTCAGCCCGATATCCAGGAGGTCCAATACCCCTTCATGCTCGTAGGTCGTGCCATCCACAAACGTGAGCACGCCGCGTAATTGGTAGACACCGGGATGGTGAATTCGCTTGGCATCGCTGTCCCGACGTCGTTTCAGCAAAAAGCTTTCTGGCGCACTGACGATCACATACATAGGGTCGACTTGATGAATGACGGTCAGCAAATCAGTTTGGGCCGACACCAACCGACCTTCATACACGCGGGTGCGCTCAATCATTCCATCGATCGGAGCAATGGTCAGCGTGTTGTCGAGATCAAATTTGGCTTTGACAAGCTCTGCTTTGGCGCCTTCCAGCGCCGCTTTCGCCGCCAACTCCTCCGCAACGGCATCATCCACATCTTTCGTGCTCACCGCCTGCTCGGCCAACAGGGGTTTTACACGGGCAAAGTTTTGCCTGGCTTGGACCAGTCGCGCTTCCGATTGGGCGACTTTCGCTTTGGCACTCAGCATGGCGGCGTGGAACGGAATGGGATCGATCTGATACAGACGGTCCCCCTTCTTGACGTCGCGGCCTTCCTTAAAAAACCAGGCCTTCAAAATCCCCGTGACCTGCGATCGGATTTCGACCGGGCGAGAAGATTCCGCCTGCCCAATGAACTCCGGTTCATCCGGAATATCCTGAGCCGTCGCCACAATGATGCCCACCTCCGTGATCGGAGGAGCCGGTGTAGAAGCGGCTTGTTGCTTGCAACCCGGCAACAAAGCCAGAACGAGACACCCGGTCAGAATCGAGGCTAGCGTTGATGTATGCGTTCGCCTGGCCATGCTCGCTCCCTGATGAAAATCTGAAAAGGCTATTCGCATAAGGTCACTGACGACGCTTATCTTACTGGTTGAGTCACTCGTAAGCAACGGAGTGCCCGGCACCCACGCGCATGGACGGATCACCTGTATTCGCAAGGCGGCTGTGTGATTTCACTTAGTTTTCGCATCCCTGGGTCGGCCCGAGTCCCGTAATATTATCCACGATCGATCGCGTGAGACAGTCCGTTGCATGAAACACCGCGCCCTGCTCCCATAGTGTCTCCAGCAACTGCCTTCCGTCCTCTCCGATGAAGGTGACTCCGGCCAGATCCACCATGGCACCCCGGCGTTGGTCGGGAGCGAGTTCCACCCAACAGCGCTCTAATTCCTGCACCCAGGGGCCGGTGAGACGACCTTCCAGTCGCAGCCTCACAGTATTCTTGGAACAGTCGGTCGTAATCCTCAGCAAGCCGTCACCTTGCGATAAGATACTGCAGACATCTATAAATATCCTTTGTGCATACAGGCCCGAACGATGACTTTTGCGCTCGCCATGCTCGTGTTTATAGCAATGACCATTCCATGATTCGGCTCGATGACTTACAACCCACGTAACAGAGGGCTGCATTGAGGATTGCCCGGTGTGAGCTCACGTGAGGCGGCAACGCAGGCTGGGAACTGCCGATGGGCAACTGCCGAATAATCGGCAACTGCCCATCAGTCGGCAGTGTACTCATCGTCGCGAGACATCCGCGCTAAACCGAAATAGTCGCGTCGGCGCGACAGTGCCGGATTCCTTCCACGTGGACACGAGACAAGGTGGAAATCCACGCGATAAATCCGCCACTGCGGGTGGGTTAGTGTTTGCGTGTGTAGATAATCTCCATCATCTTCGTTTCTTTGCCGCTCTTTCCTGTCCCATACATTTCGAAGATCTCATGGTCGGCGTCCACGAGCTTCGTCACAGCCCGTAGCTTCATGGCACCTTCCATCGGGTCGTCATACTGTCCCTTGTGCGTAATCGTGTGGCCAGTCTTGTCGGCCTTGCCCTCCATATAGAAAATCCCCGTTCCCATGGAATCCATCCACGTCGACACATATTTCTTCGTATGGTTGTTGTAGCCGAGGATCCCGATGCCGGTAAAGGGCTGCCCCATCATATCGCCACTACATTCCTGACGGAGAAATCGTCCCCCGAGCAGCATCGTGTGCTCGCAGGTGCCGGTGGATTCCGCGGGCGGCTTCTTCGGATCCGTCCATTCCTTCGTGGTGGTGCTCCAACTGCCGGCTCTGCTTGCCATGCGAGCATGGACTTCGCTAGGGGTCGCCAACTTCGCGTAGGTTTCCATCGCGGTCTGCATATCCATGGCCTGCTTTTTCTTGTCCTTCGGCCACGCTGAGGAGGTCATGAGAAGTACGCAACAGGCGATGAGTATCACGTAGGCATAATGCATGGACACCTCCTGTATGGTGATACGTTGGCAGACAACCTCTAAGAAAAAAAATAGATTCGTTGTTGAATCCTCGCAGATCGCTAAGAAACGGTCTTTTATCGTTCGGTTTTTTTCAGCATCTTCTCATGGCCTGCCGTCAATTCCGCCCGACTGAGGAAGCCATCCCTATCAATGTCCATCTTGCTGAACATCCTTCTGGAACCGGCGGCATGTTCTTCGGCGCTCAACAGTCCGTCTCCGTTCTTGTCGACGACCTTGATCTTTTCGACAGAGGACAGGTCACTGCTCTTGGGCTCCTTTCCAGGAACATTTTTATGCACGGCGTCCATTTCAGCGATGGTCACAGTGCCGTCTTTATCGACATCCATCGCGTCAAACATCCTCTTGGCCCCGGCCGCATGCTCATCCGGCGACAGCTTGCCATCACCGTCGGTATCCATCGCCTTGAACTGCGCATCGATCAGTCCTTCGCTGGGATGGTCTGCCGCTAATGCGCCGTCTGACAGGGCGCAGACACACAGGATCGCCAGGCTATAGCGCTTAAGCCCTTGTCTGTAACTCATAGGTAATCCTCCTTTGTGACCTCCGAGAGTGTGGAGCGTTGCGTTCTCCAAGCGCTCTAAAGGCGTTGCAAATCCGCTGCTAATAAGTATTAGACGACTTCTCCCATTCTCGATCAAGGGGCGGCGGCGCTTTTAGGAGGATCGAGGTCACGAGGAAACCCCGTGCAAGCTTCTGCCGCAGGGTTTCTGCCGCGTGGGTGATGTGATTAGTCGTGCGGCCCGGACGAAGATACCGGCAACGTGTCGCGGAGGGGTAGCAATATCGTCGCATTCACAGAGGCATTCAGATCGAGAAGGACAGGGGCACAGTCGCGATAAAACCAGCCACTACGCGGCGCGCTGAACGCCGCTCGGCAGGCGAGCCATGTGCATGGCGCTTAGGTATCGACCATGACTTTGAACCCGCCATAGATCATACGTGTACAATCGAACGGACCAGGCTTGTGGTCCATGTTGAAGAGACGTGGGTCCTTCATGACTTTGCCGTTGACCCGGTGGCGATGGGCGCGGGATTTGAATAGGACCCAGGCGAACACCCCTGTGTTGCCAGGCTTGGCTTTCACGCCGCGGGGAGACGGCACCATTCCTTTGATAGGCATGTCCATACCGACACATTCCTGGCAATCCAAGGCACCATGCTCTCTCCAAATTTTCCCCGCCTTCCTGTCAATACGTCGATAGGCTTCGATGTTTTCTTTGGGAACCGGCAAGACGTAGCCATCGACGTACAAACCTATGTGTCACCTTCTGACAGATCATTTGTAGTGATGTGAGTTCTCTGGAAGGCGCATCCAAGAGGCTCGACTGTATCATGCCGTTACATCGCCCATTCCACGACTCGTTACGGCGTCACATAGACCATCCATGACACG
>JBDTWG010000120.1:0-9490 GCA_040006855.1 Nitrospira sp. | reverse complement strand
CGATCTGCAGCCTCCATTCGAGATGCACGGATACTTCACCAAAGCACCGGAGCGCGCGCACCTCACGCTGCCCGACCCGCGTTTTCAGGCCTCGATGGATGCGCAGATCACTCACCTCATGATGAGTTTGGTCGATGACGAAACCAGACCTGGTGATCCAGTCCTTTTCTATCGTGCCTGGCATCGGCCGGGCTCGTACATTACGGCCGCGCTTGCGCGCGCCGGAGATCCCCACGTCAGCCGGGTTCTTTCCACGTTTATCGCGGCGCATGACTTTGGCGGCGGGTCCGGCCCGGAAGCCGATGCGCCTGGACTCGCGATTTGGGCGCTCACGGAGTCGGCCACGTACATCGCTGACCCTGTGCATGATGAGTGGCTGTGGCCGCATATCCTTCGGAAAACAGAATGGATTGAGCGCATGCTCACGGCCCGCGCTCCTATTCTGGAGCCTTTTTCGAATCCTTCTCCCCATAACTTCAACCACGGACGGCAGACCAGGACCGCCCTGCTGGCGCAACCTGCTCGTGACGGCCTGATCGTCGGCCGGGTCGGACATGAGTGGCCGCTGCTTTACGTGAATGCCATCAGTTACCGCGGCTTGCTCGCCGCCGCTGAATTTGCCGACCGGCTCGGCAAGCGCCAGCACGCGGTACGCTGGCGGACTCAGGCTCACGCATTGGGCGAAAGCTGGGAGCGACAGTTTCTACATGGTGCTCCGGATGCGACCGTTTCACCCGTGTCTGTGCCGTCTTCCGTCGGTGCCTCGTCCAGCCGCAACCAACTGGGACAAGCATTGCCCACGTATCGGCCGCCGGCTGACAATCGGGGGCCTGCGGGGGAATTGGCCCGCAGCCACCAAGCCTTACGATCGGGGCAGCCGAAAGCCGTGTGGGCCACGCTTCGCCAACTCTGGAATCATCAGGCGTCACCTGGCCTCTATACCTGGGATGCCCCGCGGCCGACGACAGAGGGCGTGGCCGATGGGTGGCAATACGCAAGAGGATGGCACAATGAGTCGGTCATCTCGCCCGACTATGAGACAGCCGCATTGCTGTTGCAGTTGCAGCAAGACATGCTGGCCTATGTCGATGAGGAGACGGCAGAACCCACGGTCGTGATTGGCGCCGGGGTCGTCCCGGCCTGGCTCTCGCAACCGATGGCTGTGTCTGGCCTCGCGCTTCCCGGTGGCTCCATTGATTGGCAGTGGGACGGGCATACGATGCGCGTCACTCTGCGCGGACCCTCTCGCGTGATTCAATTGGGCACAGCCTTTCCCGCCGGCACCGAGCTCACCGTCGTGCGTGAGTCGCCGACCAGCTAGAGTCAGATCCTTCCATCGTGCCGTGTGAACTGCTCGCGGAGGTTCCTGGATTGAGTATCCTCGCCCGTCGCTCGTACCCTCGCTGAGCAGTCAAGACCTGCCAGGAATGACCGCTCCTGTTTTGCCATCAGCCCGTAAGTTGCGGCCAACATTCTTGACGTATGGTCATCTACGGCTTGACGCACTTTCCTCTACAAGAAGATAATGCGCCGGTCTCAGGGGGCGCGGCATGGGACGAGCCAGTCGATATGCATGCAGTACCCTTGCGCTGTGTGGCGTATTCCTGAGCGTCGCCTGCGGCGAGCCGTCCAGTGATGCCTATTGCGAGGCCAACGCCCGCGACAACCAGCAGTCCCTCCAATTCCTCAACCAGGTGCTCGAACGAAAGCGCAACAACACCGGGGTCTATCTCGCGCGGGCCCGGTGCCTGTATTTCCTCGGCTCCTATGCCCAAGCCGTGCAGGATGCAAGCGAAGTTATTCGTCGCCTACCGAACCAGGCGGAGGCCTACTTGATCCGCGCCAAGGCCGGCAAAATGCTGGGGCAGATCCCTCAAGCGTTGAACGATTACACGACGGCGATCCGTTTGCACCCGACGGCCGATGCCCACTATGGCCGTGGCTTAACCTACGTGCGGGAATCTCAAGGCAAGGATCGCGAGGCGCTCGACGATTTCACCGCCGCCATCCGCCTCAATCCCAAACATGTCGGCGCCTATAAATCCCGCGCGGAGATCTACAGTCGTCAGGATCAGTTTCAGCACGCGCTCACGGATTCCGAGGTGGTGCTCACACTCGATCCCACTACGCCCAATGCCTACTGCAATGTCGGCTTCGCGCACTATGCGCTCGGTCACGACGCCGAAGGCCGCAAGCTCCTCAATACCTGCTATCAGAAAGATCCCGACCCCCAAACGCGCGGGTACTACGAGACCGAAGTGAACAAGGTGTTGTACGCGCGGAAGCCCAAGCGTAATGTCGGCGGGAGTTACGTTGCTGAAGGCCGGGAGAAGACGCCCTACGATCGGGAAATGGAACGGCAGCAGAATGCGTATGAGAGCCTGCGGAATTCTGGTTTTAACGATCGTGCCGAGGCCTGTCGGACGGATGGGTCGAAGTGTTGAAGCGGGGCGACGTGACTCCGTTCCCTTGCTCCCGGAACGCGCGCCCTAAGAAGGGCCTCGTTCGACGTGCGCAGTTGGGGACCGCACCAGCCCACCCCTTGGGGGAGTGAGGGGGAAGTGGAGGGAGCATTAGATTCAGCACATGCACCGTTAAGTGAAAGAGTAAGCGAGCAGCAGCCGCACCGACCTTCTTGCTCGCAGAACGCGCACGATAAAACTGTGCTCGTCCCATGCGCGCAGTGAAGGCCGATGCGACTACTCCCTTGAGAGAGAGATGGTAAGTGGAAGGACCATTGGCATTTGGAACGTCTCGCTGGCGTGCGCAGTAAACACAATCCGGCGCAGATTGTACTTATCAGAATACAGAGGAGGGTAGGCGATGGCATGGGGACCGGATGCGAATACAGAAGATGAACTGAAAAAGCTGGCGGCTGCGCGGGGATATTTTCAGCAAGAGTTCCCCGGCGCCTCGATTCGTGATTCGTACGATGCCGGCAAAATGGCGCAAGTGTTTCGGATCGAGACCGACGACGTCGGCGGGTTACGTGATGCGGTAGTCTCGACCGAGCTTCTTGACGAGCATTCTCCTGAAGACATGGGAACGGCGTTGATCGGCTTGCGGGTCGCGGAACATCTCCGCTCAGCGAAGGGGCGGGAGGTGCTGGTCACGAGTTGGGGCGTGGAAGAAAAGGAGGAGTGAGAGATGAAAAAGGCCGAACAGAAAGACGTGCTTCGGCGCATCGTGTCGGATCGCAAGACGTGACCTGCCTATCTCATTCAGAACTGTAGAAGAATTGGAGGGGTGGCCTGATGGTCTCCTGTGCTCGCGCAACGCGCGGCCTCGGAAGGCCCTCGTTGGACGGCGCGCAGTGGGAGACCAGTCAGGTCACCCCTTGAGGAGGAGTATAGTGAAGGACAACTCGGCTACTCCCTTGTGTGAAGGTTCTGTATCGCGGAAAATAAGCAGACCCCTCGGTGGGAACCCGCATTCGTGGATTATTAGGCCGACATGGAGCCTGGCAAACCTGCTTGGCCAGGGAAATGGAGAAGTCTATTAACCTGTGTTCGCAGACCGTGCGAGGAGATTTATTGAGATGCTGAAATCAGCGGAAGTGTTTGGTTGATGCTCGCAGAAAGCAGCCGACTCCGGCGATGGACCTGCGCTGGCCATTGAAGTAAACTTGCCCACTTCCGAATCCCATACGCTACCTTGCGATACTGCAGGGGTGAATAGCAGTAGGCTGACTGATTATATGCACGTTAAAGAATCATGACGGCATCTGCCTTCCGAAGAGTCTCATACGAGGCCCAAGAGCGGCAAGTTTCCTGGCAGGGCATCCAGCTGGCGGATGGGGACATATTTAATTCCTTTATGACAAATGAGGTTTCTTCTCGTCTTTATGATAACGATGGATCGAACGACTTCAAGGTGCACTTACGTAGCCTCGCCACTACGGGGTTTGCAGCGGATAGTCTTGACGAAATTCTAGCGGCAGAAGTTCCAGAAGAGCGAGATTGGGCGGTAGGCGAAGCAATGGCTGAAGCATATCTAATGCACAACCACAATGTTACCTGGCCTTGGAATATGGAAAGGGATAAGCGAACTCCGCGAGCCAGCCTGCCAGGTGCAGATTTAGTTGGGTTTGAGATCAATGCCAGTAGTGTCCGACTGGTGCTTGGCGAGGTAAAGACCTCTGGCGATGCAAGTACGCCGCCCAACGTGATGAATGGGCGCTCTGGTATGGCACATCAAATAGACAACCTTGCTAATAACTTCGGATTAATATTTCAGTTGCTCAAATGGTTGTGGCCTCGTTGTAAAAGAACACAACATGAACCTTCCTTCAATGCGGCGGTTACCGTATTTCAGAATTCTGGTAACAAAGATATTGCCCTATTCGGTGTTTTGATTCGTGACACTGCGCCTAACGAGCTGGACCTTCTTTCGCGAGGTCAGTCGCTGGCAAGGACGTTATACGACCCATCAACCTGTCAGTTGATAGCACTATACCTCCGGTGCGCAATTACCGACCTTCCGATATGTGTTTCGGGAGGAAGATCATCATGAGCCATTGGTTACTCGCAACGCTTGGAAGCACTAGAGCTCAGGCTTTGAAGCAGGCGAGCCATGCGCAGATTCATCATGAGTTATTCAACGCATCATTCACTGAAGACGCCGACCTCATCAAACGCACGGCAGAAACGTTGGAAATGGTAGTGCTCGACTTGCTCCTGGAAGGAACGGCTGAAGATGCGATTAAGCTAGCAACATTAAAATCCTGTGCCGCCGATGCCTTCCGACTCTTTAGGGCACTTCCACAAGTAGAGAACGCTATCGAGGCTTCCCTGCTTCACCTTCGCAGCAGCGCTCTTGCTGTTTTGGGTGATATGGGAGCCGACGCCGCACGTTTACTCCGTGAACATCCGTGGCCCGTACTACCTCTGGACTCAGCGGATTGGGGCGAACGTACGTGGGCAACCATCATTGATATTTGGCTAAGACTGATCCGAAAGCAAGGTTGGATAGATCGAGACATAGTTTTAGAGCGCATTGCAGCCTTGCGCAATTCCCAAGAGCAATTTGAAAAGGATTACCTTGAGGGCCGGAAACTTGCCTACGCAAAATCATCTGCCTTGGAACTCATAGGGCTCTATCATCTCACCAAGGCAGCTGAAATATTCGCGTATTACATGACCGATGGAGTCGTTGATGAACGGAATTACCAGATTCATCAGTTACTGGAAACACATTTCGACCGCGTCCTTGCCGTTTGTCAGGACGCGCAAATGCTGGACTTGGAGCCGTTGACACGTCTTTTGTCTGCCTGTTCATCTCAGATGGCCGAGAATTCGATCTGGACTGTGACGCGGGCCGTAAACTCACGGGTAACGAAATTCGTGCAAAGCCTGGTAGCCCGAGGGCGAGGGGATCGCGCTATTTTCGATGTCTTGCCACCCCAACGCCGTACGTTGGGAGAAAAAGGTCTGTTGGGTTCAAGTCGGCGGGCGGTCGTTGTGAGCCTGCCTACGTCCAGCGACAAGACGTTGATTGCGCAGTTTCGTATACTACAAGCGTTGAATCAGTTCGATCAGGAGCGGGGTTGGGTTGCTTATCTTGCTCCAACTCGAACGCTTGTGAACCAAATTGCGAGACGATTGCGGCGAGATTTTGAAGCACTAAATCCGAAAATTGTGGTCGAACAAGTCAGTCCCGCATTGGAAGTTGATAGCATCGAAGAAAGTCTTCTTCGGGAAGGTGACCCATTACAAGAGTTTCGTGTTCTGGTAACCACGCCAGAAAAAATGGATCTACTGCTCCGACAGGGTTTGGAGGGGAAAATTGGTCGTCCCCTAACTCTGGTAGTGGTGGATGAAGCCCATAATATTCATGACGTGCATCGTGGCCTAAAGCTCGAATTGTTACTTGCAACCATCAACAACGAATGCCAGCACGCGCAGTTCTTACTCCTCACTCCGTTTATCAGTAATGCTCGCGAAGTGGCACGATGGCTCGGCGGGACGAATTCAGATGATGTTAGCCTTTCGATGGATTGGCAGCCTAATGATCGCCTTATCGGAATTGTTCAAGCAAGAAAAGGTGAAGCCCTGAATCGCAGAAGCTATGATTATAGCCTTCAGCTGGAAACGGTACACACAACCAGAAACACGCTTGTGGTTGATGAATATTTGAGCATATCTAAGAATAACGAAATTGCAGAAACCTTCAGTAAAGTGTCCGATCCCAGTACATTGGCCGCTGTGGCAGCCCAGCGTTTAGAAGCGCGAGGTCCGATTATCGTGATGCATACGCGCCCAGATTGGGTGTGGGCCTTGGCTGGAAAATTAAAAATTGAAGCTAACAGACAGCAGAGCCTTACGGCGAAAGTTAGTCTGGTTCAGCAGTTTTTGGCGTTGGAGTTTGGAACTGACTTTCCTCTAAATGACCTCCTGACCTACGGTGTTGGAGTTCATCATGCGGGGCTTTCCGATGATGTTCGTGCTCTCATGGAGTGGTTGTTTGAAGAGGAGGAATTGAAGTTTCTCGTAGCGACAACTACCATCGCGCAAGGAGTTAACTTCCCAGTCACTGGTGTAGTGATGGCATCACATCAATACCCTTACGGCGTAGATATGCCGCCAGAAGATTTTTGGAATATCGCGGGGCGAGCGGGGAGAATCGGCCAAGGTAGTTTAGGCATCGTTGCACTTGTTGCAGAAAGTGATAGAAAGGCAGCAGTACTTAGGAGTTTCATTAATCGCCAGGCTGGCGAACTGAACTCTGCCCTCATCGCATTGGCCAAAGAAGCCGGCGATTGGTTGACTGACCTCAGAGGCATCGTTTCCAAATACCCCGAATGGTCAACCTTTGTGCAATACCTTGCCCACACATATCGGCAGATGGGAGAGCCTGCTGGTTTTGCTGATCAAATCGAACAAGTCCTTCGTGGAACATTTGGATTTGAGAAATTGCGCACCCGTAACTCATCCCTAGCAAACAAACTGCTCGCGGGCATACATGCTTACACGGAGTATCTGCAAGAACCAGGGCAGCCATTGAAGTTGGTTGATAGTACGGGGTTTTCTTTGCAGAGCATCAAAACTGTATTGGCAGTGGCGAGACAAGAGCATATTAGCAGTGCAACCTGGAATGCAGAATCATTGTTCCGTCATGACGATCAACACCTACAAGGGATGATGGGGGTTCTCTTACAAGTTCCAGAGCTACGGGAAAGCTTCAAAGTTGTGATTAGCGGAAGCGGTTCATATGGGCAAAAACTGGCTTTGATCGTAAAGGACTGGGTCAATGGAGTTTCCGTACGTGATATTGCAGGCCGCTATTTTATGGAGGAAGGTGATGACATCACCAAGGCAATGACTAACTGCGGTAAAAGTTTGTTTGGCAAGCTGACCCAGACAGCCTCATGGGGATTGGGAGCGCTACTTTCAATTACAGGCAGCGACTTGACGGAAGATCAATTCAAGGCTTTGCGCAATTTACCGTCACGAGTTTATTACGGCGTCAATGATGACTCCGCGATCGCATTGAGATTACTTGGTGTTCCACGCGCCGCAGCAACGTCTTTGGCAACAGCCATGGGAAATGTCTTGGAACAGCCAATTGCAGGAGTTAGGGAGCGCCTAAAATCCATGGATGACACAAGTTGGACGCAGGCTCTTGGACAACGCGAAGGCAAAATCTATCGAAAGGTATGGCGCATACTGGAAGGACTGGAATAGGCTGCGCAAAAGAAAAGGTGGCCAGATACGGGTCGGGTCTTGCAATCTAACATTCCAGGGCCTGTCAGGGCACCCTCATGAGACGGGAGGAGATGAGCCGCGAGGCGGTTTTATAGCGTCTTGAGCGTCGCGGATGTTGAGGCGTCTGGGCCGAGACTGATGTGAATCGATTCGATCCCACCTCGCCTGCAGATGGCGCGTTACGTTGCTTTCTCCTTCCGTCCGGCCTAAAATTCCACTCACCGACAGGATCTGCGATGACGACTACCAAGCAACCCCTCATTACCTCGACTCCTGACGTTCTAGGCGGGACGCCTGTTTTTCGCGGCACCCGTGTGCCCGTGCAGACGCTCATCGAATATTTAGAGGGGGAGCAGACGATCAACGAGTTCCTCGACGGGTTCCCCACTGTCACGCGTGAGCAAGTGATCGCCTTCCTCGAAGAAGCGAAGGCCCGAATGCTCCCCGTCGCTTCGTGAAAATTCTTCTCGACGAGTGTATCGACCGTCGACTGGCCAATGAGATTGAAGGCCATGAGGTGGTCACAGTGCCGCAGGCCGGTTGGGCCGGTATCCAGAACGGAGAGCTGCTCCGGCGCGCGCAAGAACAGTTTGATGTTTTTGTGACGGTCGATCGGAACCTCTCCTTTCAACAACACCTTCCCCAATTCAGCATTGCTGTCATCGTGTTGCAGGCGCCTACCAATCGCCTGCAAGACCTTCGTCCTTTGATGCCTCAGTTCCACCGAACGGTGCTGGTGGCTCCCCAAGGCCAAGTGACATGCGTAAGCCTGTAGCGTGCTCTGTACCGACTCATTCGGCGCAAGTTTGGAAAGGTTAGCCATGAAACGGCTTCATATCGCATGAGGCCTCTCAGCTATGGAACTCCTCCGAGCGTGAGACGAATGGGAGTTTCTGGGCGTGTGCAGACTGCAGAGATTCGACCAACCTGTCGTTCGATGAGCTATCGATTGAGGTAGTCCGGATAATTGGATGGCGGCAGCGACAACGCAACACCCGATTGACAGAAGCCCCTAGTAGCCCATAAATTAAGTATAGTGAAGTATAGTGGGAGGGTCTGCAATGGCACTTCTTCTCGCGTTCTACCTCATCTTTTCTTCAGTCATTCCCGCATCAGCGTTAGAGGGTTCACAGACGACCACCGCCTTGGTCATCAAGGCCGATGTGTTGTATTGGGAAGAGGGGGACCTGATCGTCAAGGAATTTTCCGGTCACCAAGAGCGCTTGGTCGTGACCCCCGAGACAAAAATCGAGGGCGTGGTGGGCGGACGATTGAAAACCGGCGACAAGATCGTGGCGCAGATCACGGACGATCGGCGCGCACTTGTTATCACCTTGCAGGTTCCGGACGCCAAATAGCGGCATCCCATCCGAGTCACGTTCAATCAGAGCCGATCACGAGTCGGTCTTATCCTCCTCATTCAGATGCACGGTCTGCTTTTGCAACCCGATATTGCGGAGCGTCATCCGTGCGTGCAGGACAGTCTATCTGAACATGTCGTAGTCGTAAATCGAGTGGTGATGGCCGATGTAACGAAGTTCGACATGGTTGGGGCCGAGAAATTTGAAAATGATCCGATAGGCTTGATCGACGCGAAAGCTCCAGACTTCGTGATGTTTCGGACGGAGTTTCTCGCTGTGGAGTGATGGGTAAAACGGATTCTCTCGGAAGAGATCGGTTTTGGCAGCGGCTTTACGTTGGATCGGCTTGGGCAGTTTCGCGAAGAGCTTGTCAAAAGTTGCAGTTGTCGAGAGCTCCAGCATGATCGATCTAGGCGATCAACTCTC
>JBDTWG010000119.1:0-9574 GCA_040006855.1 Nitrospira sp. | reverse complement strand
ATCTTGGGCGAAAACTCGCTCAGACCAACGGGTGTGATGTCTATGTCACGACATTGCCAGGACACTGCACCAGACTTCGTGACCTCATCAGGACCACAGAGCAGAATTGGCGAACACATGTTCAGAGCCAGCTTTCCATCATCAGAGATTTATACGAGGAGGTTTTTGTCGTCGGCTTGAGTGCCGGAGCACTCTTAGCTTTAGATGCCTCGACGGTGGTGAATGTGAATGGCATAGGCGTCCTGTCTCCCACATTTCTCTATGACGGATGGAATACCCCGTGGTCCCATGCTCTCCTTCCCCTGGCCATGAAAATAGTGCCTCTGTCTTTCCAGCGATGGATCTTTCATATCGATGGATCACCCTATGGGATCAAGGATGAACGGCTTCAAGCCTCGGTTCGAAAATCCTACCGGTTACGCGTCATTGTGCGTGAGTGGATAGGTGAATACGGGGCAAGACGGAACGCCCCGCTTGGAGGCCCCCCGCTCTCCGGCGCTGCCTCGAAAGGCTATCCGATCTTTCCCCTTAGAACTCTGACAGAGATCAACCGGCTCATTCTCCACGTTCAGGCCAGGTTGCAGGATGTTCACGCACCAACTCTTATTCTCCAGGCACGGGAAGACGACATGACCAGCCCTCGCAATTCCACAATTGTATTCGAGGGGATCTCCTCAAAGGACAAACGTCTCATCCTGCTGGATGATTGCTATCATGTCATTACCGTTGACAAACAGCGAGAAGCGGTCGCGGGACATGTGGCAACGTTTTTCAGGCTACACGCGAACACAGAAATCACACCTCAACAGATGAGGGTGAATTCCTGATGATTCCACACGCACCCGCCGTGGCACTCCATCTGATGATTTTCCGGCCCTGGGCATCCCTCATTCCCTCGCAGAGACGTCTGACCTCATGGAGGGCGGACGCCCTCGTCGCATAAATAGGATGCTCCCGACTCACGATGTTGATCCATCATGGAAGGTCACTCCGAACCTTCCCTGCCCGCCACAACATTAAACATATCTGGAAATGGCGTTCAATGATTTTGAGTCCCGTACAAAACTTTCATCTTCACCCTGCACTTTTTTGAGCGGTGGACCGGCATTCTCTTATATCGAATATGGACTGAGGTATCCCAATCATGAACTTTAATTTTTCGGTCGTCATTCCTACACTTAACGAAGTGGACAATATCGATGCATTATTGTCCCGCCTGTTTGCGCTCAATCTGCCGCAAGGTAGCTTTGAAGTCATTGTTGTCGATGACGCGTCAAGCGACGACACGCCGGCCAGGATTTGCGCATGGGAGGGGCGAGCCCCGGTGCGACTTGTTGAGAGACGGGACAAACCGGATCTGACCGCATCGATCCTGGCCGGGGTATCGGTGGCGCGTAGTGAGGTGATTGTGGTGATGGACGCGGATCTCAGTCATCCACCGGAACAGTTGCCTGCTCTGGTGATGCCGGTGCTGGAGGGTCGCTATGACGTGGCAATTGGCAGTCGGTATGTACCTGGGGGGAGCACCGAGGGATGGCCGATACATCGACGGTGGTTATCACGCATCGGCGCATGGCTTGCACGTTCCATCTGCGATGTGCGTGATCCCACCGCTGGATTTTTTGCATTCCGTCGCGAATTGGCGGCAACCATCGCCGAAGAGGCGCATGGATACAAGATTCTGCTGGAATTGCTGATGGCCGGTCAGGGCACCCTCAAGGTGGTGGAGGTGCCCATCTGCTTCCGTGATCGAACACAAGGCGTCTCTAAACTCTCACTGTCTCATCAATGGACGTACCTGCACCGTTTATTAATCTTGGCTGGGGGGACAGTCTCAATCGGGACCGCCAGCCGGTTTGCGGTGGTGGGATTGTTCGGTGTCCTGGTTGATGCCCTGTTGTTCCGATGGCTCCTGAACCATGGAACCGGACTTGCTCTGGCACATGTTACAAGTTTCTTCGTGACCGTGGTCGTAAATTATATCCTCAATGGAAAATGGTCCTTTCGAGCCCATCATACCGGGAAGGAGCAATGGCATCAATTTGGCCCATTTCTCGCAATTGGGATGTTGGCATTGCTCATGCGAGGCGAGGTCCTGGCTCTGCTCGTCAATAGCTGGCATGTGCCGGCGACCTGGGCCATCTTTCCCGCGATCGCCGCGACCGCAGCGATCAATTATCTGGGATCCGCCTTCTATGTTTGGGGTAACGCGAAGCAAGACATATCAGGGGATGTGCGCTGGCGGACATTCTCGATTGGACTGTTGGCCTATATTCTCTTGCTGCGTTTGCTGACCCTTGGTCAAGTGCAACTCATTCCCCATGAGGCCTATTACTGGAATTATGCCCAGCATATGGATCTGAGTTTTCTCGATCATCCGCCGATGGTGGCCTGGCTCATCTGGCTGGGGACGATCGTGATGGGGAACAACGAATTCGGCGTGCGAATCGGCGCATTCCTCTCCGGTTTGATCGCCATGGGCTATCTCTATGCATTGGCGCGCAACCGGTACGACACATCAACCGGTATGCGCACGGTCCTGCTGCTTGCTGTGTTACCATTGGGTGCGGCCTCCGGCATGTTAATGACACCGGACGCGCCCCTGCTCGCTGCATGGGCTGCGACCTTGTACTATATGGAACGGGCATTGGTGGCTGGTCGCCCTTCCGCCTGGATAGGTCTGGGGATCGCCTTCGGCCTGGGGATCCTGTCCAAATACACGCTGGTCCTGTTGGGTGGCGCGGCTGTGATGTTCGTCATGATGGATCCGACTGCACGCCGTTGGATACGCCGTCCACAGCCGTATCTCGCAGTCGCACTCGCGCTGGTATTGTTTTCGCCGGTCGTCATCTGGAACGTGCAACATCAGTGGTCATCCCTTCTGTTTCAGAGCGTGCGCAGGTTTGAACCAAGTGATCAATTCTCCTTGCACGTGCTGATCCTACAAATGTTGGTGATGCTGACCCCGACCGGATTGCTGGCGGCGTTGCTGGCCTTTCTCCCACTTAAACGCCTCTCTGATCAACGTGGGGATTCCGGGCTCCAGGATCGCTACCACTTGTTCGTTCTGCTCTGTACCGGCATACCGCTGACGGTATTTTTCACATACAGTCTGTCGCATTCCATGAGTTCTCATTTATTCTGGACGGCACCCCTGTGGCTCGCGGTGTTGCCAACCATGGCATGGATGATGGGGAAGATCGGTGATCGGCGCGCCATCGCGATCCGTTTGCAAACCATCTGGAAGCCGACAATCGTGGTGACGACCCTTCTTTTCGCCACACTGTTACATTATTTGGTGCTCGGTCTGCCGGGGGTCCCTTACGTACAATTTCTCGAAAAAGTGTATTTCTGGGACGAAGCGTCAACTGTCGTGGAACGCCTTGAAGATGATCTGCGTCGAAGCACCAGTCAGGAGCCCTTGATCATCGGTATGAGCAAATTCTCTGTTGCCAGTTCTCTGGCCTTCTATGATCGCAATGGAGGGGCCATGGACATTCGCTCGCGTAATACATTTGGAAGGCCTGCGGTGATGTATGATTTATGGTTTCCGTCACAGCTGCCGACAACGCGACCCGTTATTCTGGTGGGGACCAATCGCCAAGATTTGGATGAGCATGGTTGGAATGGTCCAGATTTTAACCCGATGCTCTACAACCTTGGTCCGGTACAGTTTCAGGAGGTCCTGCGTGACGGCAAGCTGGTACGGCACGTGTATTACCGGATCGCACAGGGATACCTGGGCTTCCCTTACACTCAGGTTAGTGGCATCGCAGTTCAGCCTGAGTAGATCGCGTCCGATCATTGATCTTCATTGTGAAGAGACAGTCCGGCTTAAACAATCTACAATCCAAACGGCCATGTGTTTGACCACATGTCCTCACATCGCCTTCCCCTTTTAGATGTATCAGCTGCTCCAGGTCTCACCGAGTAGGTATGAGGCACATCTACCACGTCCGCCCAACCGACCCTCTAAGAACCCCTTGGACTCATCGGACTATTCACAGGATATGGTTTGAGGGTTTGGATCTTTTTCCGCTAAATTTCGGAATGGTCCAGGTAACCCACATTAGGGGGCAATTCCATCCGATTCAGGCCCTCTCGATTTCAGAATCTGCACTTTCTCTTCCCCCAACAGTCATCTTGAAGACATCTTGATCTTCGTCAAAAATTTTTGATTTTCATACAAAACTTTCTCATCTCCTCCTTCGTACTTGTGATGTCTTTCCGGTTTTATTTTCATAAATAATTGAAACGCTTAAGGTTTCTTTCCGTTTCGCAATCTGGCGTGATTTGTGCTGAACCCGTTCATGTCAGAAGCCATTTAAGAAAAACCATTTTCATAGCCAATCGTATGTCGACGTTTTCAATCCTCACCACGCTGTGTTTATTTTCTGTGGTCTGTGGATCAATCCATGCGGTGCTCTGTTTGGCGAGCGTCATTCGAGTGTCCTCCAAAGCCAGTGAGCACACCTTGGCCCAAATGGAAAAATCAACAACATGATCGGCGGTCTCAAACACGCTCGCCACGATATTCTGGTCATCAGTGACAGCGTCCCCAACTCCGGCAGATCAACCAGCAGAGCCCGACTCGTCAGAGGGCCGACGCCGGGAATTCTTTTGAGCCGTTCGGCGTACGACTGCCACACCGGGCTCTGCCGGTCTGTCGTCGTGAATTTCCCATACAGTATGGCCCATTGCGCTCAAATGACTTGGCCTAGGAGCCTGGTGCTGACGATGTTTCCTGTCCGTAATCATGCCACGAGTTTCCGAGGACGGGCCAATAGCGCGGCCAACGCCCCAGTGGCCCGATCAGGCTGGGCAAGCAGGCGCGCGTCGATCGCCTTGGTCTTGGCCGACTGCCCCGTTGCTATGGCAAATGCCCGCACTTGCTTCCTTGAGATTCTTTCAAAAACAAAGAGGGCATAACAATGAACATTGACAGGATCACGCGGGAATTCAATGGTGCCATGTGGATATATCCCCGCTTGACTGCGACCCATTCGGCTGCGGCTTCGATCCATCGATTTTTCCACCGTGAGGTTTTGAAAAAGAGCAGGCTTGGTGAACGCCTGGCAACGTTTGCTGCGTTACCATTCACCCCGTTCGTCATTGTCGCGTTAGCAACGGTTTTCGCCGCAATCAATGGACCCGCGATAAAGAAGCTGACTGGCAAGGGGGTTTTTCGGCAATTCTGCGAGCAGATTGGAATCGCGGCCCGCTTTGCGATCCTGCCACCCTGGTACTACATCTTTGAATTACATGATAGTGCCAAAAGCCAACAGGCCGGCGAATACCTGAATCGTTTCGAAATGAAAAGTGGCCTCTACCGCTACATTCGCGATTATAATGGGGGCCTTCCTGTCCCTGCGGAGCGCAGCACGTCATTTATCAGAGATAAGTTTAACTTCATGACCCGTTGCCATGCCTGCGGAGTTGCAACAGTGCCTGTTCTCTTGATTGTCAGTAAAGGACGAATTACCCCGATAGATTGGAGTGGGACAGGCCTACCCGAGAGAGACCTCTTTGTGAAGCCGATAACGGGCGCGGGTGGAAGGCACACTATGCGCTGGGTTTACCTGGGCTCAGGACAATTTCGAGGCAATTGCGGGCAGATCGTTTCCGGGAACCAATTGTTGGAGCTGTTGTGTCAAGCCTCAAAGTGCAGAGATTACCTTGTGCAGCCACGGCTCATAAACCACCAGGAAATAGCCGACCTCGCCAACGGGACACTGGCCACCGTCCGTGTGATGAGCTGTCGTAATGAACAGGACAAATTTGAAGTGACTGATGCAGTCTTTCGCATGGCGCGAATCAGGGGCGCCATCGTCGACAATTTCCATGCTGGTGGAATTGGGGCGAATGTCGACATCCAGACCGGCGAGCTCGGCAGAGCGAGCGGTGGGGTCCGGGGGGTGACGAGAGGTGAATGGTTTGAGCGACATCCCGAGACGGATGCGCCGATCCTGCATCGCAAGCTTCCATGCTGGGCTGAGCTGATCACTTGCGTGGAGAAGGCTCATGGCTGCCTCTTCTCCGACCAGGTCGTGCTTGGTTGGGATGTCGCATTACTCGACAATGGGCCGTGCATGATCGAGGCCAATAAAGCCCCAGATCTGGATATCATCCAACGAATCAAGGGCTGCCCCCTGGGCAATGAACGACTGGGAAAGATCCTAGCCTTTAACCTCATGCGGACCGTCGAGGTGAAAGAGGCGAGAGTGAAGCCCCCCAAAGTGGGTGGTCGTGACGGCTCCAGGGTTCAAATTACGCGATCTTCGAAGCGGAGGATGGGGCAAGATTCAAGTCCCGTCTGAGCGCTTCACGAAAGCGGGGTAACTGCCGCTCAATACAATAAAGAGGGCAGTTTCAAGTTCTAATTGCAACGGGTGACTGATGATGCCGTTGGGTAAACATCCCAAATCGGTGCCCTTGGGCAGACACTGCCGCAGCAGCCTATTGGTCTTTTCCTTGGCGCCGCAGCGACTATCGGGATTTGTAGGGAACACCTGGATGGCGTCCCGCTGGGCTGGGCGCAGAGGTTTAAGATGAACTGCAAAGCTGGTGATCATGACGGTTCCAGTGAATAAGGAGGAATGATGACCAGAGCCACCGAAACATTGGTCGCACCACCTCGAGGTGGTGAGCGCCAGCGCATTGCCTTTTTTATGTACCGGATGTCGGGAGGCGGCGCGCAGCGCTGCGCCGTCAAGTTGGCGAACGGATTGGTGTCCCGCGGGTACGATGTGGATGTGGTGGTGGTCAACGAGAAGAGCAAATACGCGAAATCATTGTTGCCCGGCATCCGCCGCGTGGTGCTCAGTCAGCCGCAATGGGGAAGGCTGCACGCCGTGCTGCACAGCCTTCTGCCGTCCCTTGTCATCAGGATTTTCGTGAGCACCCTTCCACTGGCTCGCTATTTGCAAGTGCGGCCGCCGAACATCATCGTCGCCGCCGGCAATCGAGTTCTCCTGACCGCGGTGATCGCTTGGCGGATCTCTGGAAAGCCGATGCCGTTAATATTGCGTGCCACCAATTTCGCGTCTAAAAATCCGAATCTATGGGCGCCGGTGCGAAGGGTCCTGGATCTCTATCTGCGTGGCCTGTTGCGTCTTGTGTACCGGCCGGCGACGCGAACCGTCGCGGTTTCCGATGGCGTTGCCGAAGAAATCATCCGCCTGACGAATCTGCCACGCGAGGCCATCACCACGGTGTTCGAGCCCGTCCTCGACGATTCGGTGGCCGAGAAGGCGAAAGCTCCGCTGGTTCACCCCTGGCTTGGGCCAGGGCAACCTCCAGTTCTCTTAGCGGTCGGCCGTCTCTGGCTTCAGAAGGACTATCCGACGCTGATCAAAGCCTTTGCCTTGGTACACAACAGACGCCCTGTGCGATTGGTCATACTTGGCGCTGGACCGGTGCGATCCCGGTTGCAAAACATGATCACGACGCTCGGTGTTGAATCCGACGTCTGCCTCTTCGGCTATGCGGAGAACCCCTTTGCCTGGATGGCACGGGCTTCGCTGTTTGTGCTCTCCTCGGCATATGAAGGGTTGCCCGCCGTGCTGATTGAAGCGCTCGCTTGCGGCTGTCCCGTCGTGAGCACCAATTGTCCGAGTGGCCCATGGGAAATACTCGACAAGGGCAAGTACGGCCGGCTCGTTCCCTGTCGCGATCCTGCTGCCTTGGCCGGGGCGATCCTTGCCACGCTAGACGAACCCGTAGACCAGCAGGCGCTCCGTGACCGGGCCCGCGTGTTCGACTTGGAAACATCCATCGAGGGCTATATCGCCACTTTCGAGGACGCCATCGCCAGGCACCGGTCCGGGGGGGGCGTCGGTGCGAAACATTAAGCGCGGGTGTCCATTTCCCTCCGATGGTTTTTTCAATGGTTTGGGGGGTGGACCACCAGCATATTGGGATGATGTGCTGTACTCCCGCAGACTTGCCCAACCCACGACGACTTCTTTTGCGGAAGTCCGGATAAGGCGATCTTTCGGCGAGTGGAAGGAATTTCCCCATGAGCCGGCCAGGTGGGATCTGTCGGATCATGTTCCCGTCTATGCCAATGACTATTTTCCATATGACCCTTAGCGGATTGTGATCCTGGCCTTGTGACGGCGGGATTAATTCGGTTCTGGAAAAAGGCAATGAGGTCGTATTATTATTTTTGAGTTAGAAGTGGTTGTATTTCTAAAATAAGTCAGGGGGTAGGCCATGGAAAATACAGAACATATTTCTGCGTGCGAAGAAGATGGAACCGTGAAGATGCTGACGATCGAGCCAGGAACGGATCGATCAGGTCCTGAGATACGTCGCACGGCCATCGAGACGTTGGAAGGGGGCGGGGTCATCTATCTGCCCAGAGATGGCTTTGAGCTGTCCGAGCGAGAGCGAGAGCTGATCTCGGACACGGCGAAGATTCTGACCCGGAAACCCTACTATGAGGACGGTCGCCCGACGATCATCTTCGATCCTGCCCGTGGACGCCTTAAGAAGTACCATTACATGAAAGTGCCCCGGAAGAGGCTGATGATGCGGGCCCAGATCAGGAACACGGCGCGTCCCGATCTCGAGGCACTCCTGGCGCGCTACGGCAAGTGGGCCGAGGGGGTGATCGCTCAATTGTTTCCCGACTACCAAGGAGCGCTGGACCGCCATCGGGTCACGTATCGGCCTTTTCCGCGCAACAAAATCCAGTCGCTGCACATCGATTCGAGCTACGGGTACCCCACTCAGGGGCGCGGCATGCTTCGCCTCTTCTCTAACATCCATCCCACCATTCAACCGCGTATCTGGCATCTCGGCGAACCGTTTGAACCCTTCGTGAGTCGCTTTCTGCCTTCCGTGCGTCTCGGCGGGAAGGGCTGGATTTCCTCCATTCTCGCCCGTCTCGGCATCGTCGACGGAGCCAAGACCAAGTACGATCAGTACATGGCGGCGCTTCGCGACCTAGGTATGCACAACAAGGAGTACCAGAAGACGGCACCACACAAGATCATGGAATTTCCGCCAGGCTCAAGCTGGATTGCGATCACCGATCTGGTGGTGCACGGCGCGATTTCTGGGCAGCACAGCCTCGATCAGACGTTCTACCTGCCGGTGGAGGCCATGAACGACCCGTCCCGTTCGTCGCTGCGCATCCTGGAGAGGCTGACTGGCCAGGCTCTGGTTTGAGTGCGAGCGGGGACCCCAGGACGGATGCGTGTGTTAAGCGGTTCCGGTAGTAGCGCTGACTCTTGCCCTAACTGATCATCGCTCCTCTGTAATCAGATCCATCATTGAAAAAAATTGCGAAAAATAGTTTGGCTCCGGAAACATAGACAAGGGTGGTTCATGGGCATAGGTATACGCGGCACTGGACAACAGAAAAAACTCAGTTAAGAGAGAAAGCGAAAAATCCGGGTCATCCAATGGCAAATTGACCTGGTAATTTTTTTTGGGGCTGAAGGTTTTTCTTTTTCGGACCTTGGTTTGTTGTTCCGCTCCCGCTCGTTTTCTTGCTAGGAGCCTGTCGGACTGAGGATGAATCGGCTGCAAAAGTGTCTAAGCGGTCCATATTTCGCCGCTTTCTTGG